>CAIPVD010000325.1 GCA_903868375.1 uncultured delta proteobacterium | reverse complement strand
CCGCGCCAAGAAATTCTTCTACCGACTGAAGTATCTTTTTGGAACTATCTATCTTGTTCGTGGCGCCGGATCTTCCCATGGCAGGCAGGTCCAAATAAACGCGCTTAAAATTTTTCAACTTTTTGAATATCGGCTCGAAGAACGCTTCCATTACGGCGTGGTCCAAAGGAAAGCCGTGAAGCATAACGACCGGCAGGCCGGCACCTTTCGTCTTATAGAATATCCTCGTTCGCGGAAGAGATAGGTACATTTAGATATTTCTTGGCTGTTTGGAAAGCGATACGGCAACCAAAGTCCCTTTTCCCTGTTCACTTTCAACTTTTATTATTCCGCCGTGCATTTCCACTATTTGCCGGCAAACGGTAAGGCCCAGCCCCGTCCCCTTCGTCTTCGTCGTAAAGAATGGATTGAAGACCTTGTCTATATCGTACTTATTTATGCCGCAACCATTATCGCTGACCTTTATCGTTACGCCGCCGTCTTCTTCAACGGCCGACACTTCTATACTTCCATTCTGCTCCGAACATGCATCGTATGAGTTGTTCAATATGTTCGAGAAGACCTCTTTGATCTGCACAGAATCCGCCTTAATGTTCAGGCTCTTTATCTTTTGAAGATTGACGGAGAATGACACCTTTTTCTTGCCTTGCTTACGCACCGTTCCCACGCACTCGCCAACGGCGTCGAAGACGTTCACATTTTCAAAGTTCGGCGGCTTAATTCTCGAATAGAAAAGAAGGTTATTTATGATCTGCCCGCTTTCAAATATTTTCTTTTCGATATTGTTCAAATGTTTATCCAGATCCGAATTTTTCGCCTTTCTTTTGATATTTGCCGAGGCAAGGGTAATGGCTGCCAGAGGGTTACGCAGTTCATGTGCAATGGTCGCGGCTAACGTACCGATGTCGGAAAGCCTCTTCGACCTTTCGAGTTCCATCTGCGCCGAAAGAAGGTCTTTGGAACGCTCGCGCGCCAGTTTTTCGACAGTTTCCTTGTCCCTTTTAAGTATCTCTTCGGCCCTTTTAAGGTTGGTAATGTCCATGATGATGCCAACAAAACGCATTACGCTGCCGCCTAAATCGCATAGCGGGCGGGCCCTGGTCATTAACCAGCGTTCGGCACCCGCATCGCTCCGAACGCGATATTCAAAGTTCAGTTCTTTTGCCGTGCGCACCGCTTCTTTTACGATACCATCCACTTTCAGCCTGTCATTCGAATGAACCCTCTGCAGCCATGTTTCGTAGGACGGCTGGACGCTATGCGGTTTAAGCTCCAGCACCTTCCAAAGTTCATCGGACCAAATGCTTTCGTTCGTCCGAATATCCCACTCCCACGTTCCGGAATTAGCCGCTTCTAGCGCGAGACGAAGGCGTTCTATATTCGAACGCAATTCTTCTTCGGCGCTGAACTTTGAAATGGCAACTGCCAGATAATCGGCCAGCCTCTCCCAAAGTTCGATCATTCCAACTGTAAACCGACCCTTTCGCCTATCGTTCAACTGGAGAAGTCCAAGGCGTTCCTGTCCAGACACAAGCCCTATGAGCGCGACCGATTCGTATCCTTCGCCATTGCAACGGCCGCGCGTCCGAACCTGCCTAACGGTTTCGGTCGTCGAATTCGTCCAAAAACTACCCTTCCGTGTAAAAAAGGATTTCGATGGATCGAATTTTCCGGTGATCACGCTTCCGCACATGCAATCTAGGACGGGATTTCCAAATTCGTCGTGCGAGCATAATTTATTTTCCAAATGAATGAACTCTTCGGAAAAACCACGGGCTTCGTAATAAGGATAGTCATCGGCGTTCTTCAGCCTGATGCCCACCGCCTCGCAGCCGGTTCTTTCCTGAAAGAAGAGCGTCGCAGCACGGATCAGTTCGCTTAAATGGCGGCATTCGTTCACAACGTGAAGAAATTCAGCCGATATCTTTTGCTCCATCTCCGCAAGCCAACGCTTGGATACGTCTCGCCAGATAGCAACTGCACCGCCGGAAGAAGTAGGCGCTGCGTTAACTTCGAACATAACATCTTGGCCCATTCCCTTACTTACCAAGTTTATCTGATCGTGTATGAATTCCCCACGTAGCGCCCTATATCCGGGAAGTTCTTCAACCTTCAGGAGCCTGCCATCGGGGTGACGAAGCTTCAGCCGTTTCATAAGGGCTGCCATCTTCTTCTGATCGAACCCGGAGATATCTTCTCCAATCATAGCATTAGCAGCAAAATTGGTCCGCTGGATCCTGCCATCGGCGCCATAGAAAAGCACCGCATCGGGAAGAGCGGCAAAGATGGCATCTAATTCCGCCAGGCTACCGTTGCATGCGCCCTGATTTTTATCTTTCGAATTTATGGCCATAACTGGTCCATGGATTATCCTACAAAAGTTTTCATTTCAACTGCTATATCAACCGAAGGTAAATGCGTAGGTTTCCACGTTATCGTCCAGGAATTCGAGCGTTAAGACATGGTCGCCAGGGACAGGAAGATCGACGATCTTGTAAAGCCTGTCGGCATTTACCTTTAGCGTGGAATCTTTAACGTCGGCGCCGGCATTAGCTGCCGCAAGCGGCTTCCCGTCTAGCAAAATTCGAATACTAGCTGCTTCTTTTGGCACACGCATTACCAAAAATACGTTCGCGGCATCGAATCTCAATTCCAACTTCGCACCTTTGCGAGGCGCCGCCCATTCACCACCTATCATCCATTCGCCGCTGTACGCAAATGAACTGGGCTCCAACTCTCTTGGAGCCGAATAGATCTGCGCGGCATCTTCTTTGACGTGTTCAGGGGAAGAAAGCCTTTCAATGCGCATGTAACCCAAATAAAGTTCCGGCGTTCGCGACCTTATCTGGTAACTGGGGTTCGATGGCAAAACTTTGCTCTCGTCGCCAGTTTCTGCAAGTAGGTCCTGAATCGCCTTCTCCGTTTCGTCGTAGTCGCCCTCTCCAAAATGCGTGTAGCGAATGCGCCCGGTCCCATCGATCAGATATTTTGCCGGCCAGTAGTGGTTATCGTAAGCCTCCCAAGTTTCGTAATCGTTATCCTGCATGACCGGATAGGTTATTTTTTCGGAGGCAAGCGCGGCCTCTACGTCCTTCGCATTTTTTTCGAACTCGAACTCGGGCGTATGAACGCCGATAACGACAAGCCCCTTGTCTTTGTAGCGTTCGTTCCAAGCCTTAATGTAAGGCAGCGTCCTTAAGCAGTTGATACATGTATAGGTCCAAAAATCGACAAGCACTACCTTGCCCGAAAGTTCTTCAAGTTTAAGCGGCTTCGTATTGAACCATTTGCCGCCGGCCACAAGTTCCGGCGCCTTGCCTAAATTCGGATAGCGCATGTTCATCTTGGGAGTGATCTTCTTCGATATCTTTTTCAGTTCCGTAGCAACTGCCGGCGTGTCCTCGATCTTTGTAAGCCCAGCGCCATATTCCGGCAGCGCCGTTGCAATATATGCCTGCAATTTTCTATCGGCATTGAAATGGATCGCAACTGCCGTTACGATCATTAAAAGCCCGAACACCCGCTGTATCGCTCCGGACCTTGCAAGAAGAGTTGGAAATTTATGGATCAGCGAACGGCCGCCATATGTTATAGCAAGAAGCGGAATTCCAGCTCCGACCGCGTACGCAAAAGTTACCGCGGCACCAAATCCCGTAACGGTACCCGTTAGCGCAAGAGCAATAACGGATGCAATGATAGGCCCCACGCACGGCGTCCAGATAATACCGGTACTTATTCCTATTAATATGCCGCTGAAAAGTTCTGAACCTGTTTTCGTTCGATATTCAGGCACTTTTTTGCCGATATCCGTTTTATTTAGAAGGCGAGACACCGCGCTTTCAAAAACGTGCTGAATGTTTGCAGTTAGCATCGACAGGCCAAAGAGAAAAATAACAACTACCGCGACGGCCCTTATCGCGCCGGCGGAGATGCCAGTTGCCTTAACGATCGCAGTTAGAAAGAGCGTGAAAAATACAAAGCTACCTACAAAGCCCAAGATAATGCCAATGGGCTTTTTCTTTCCGCCTGCTACCGAACCGGAAAGTACGATCGGCAGAATTGGAAGTATGCACGGCGACAATATCGTTACAACTCCCGCCAGGAATGCAAACGGTATTAAAACGATCATAAAAAGAGGCTACAAGATTTGAAAATGCTTGGCAAGCAAATGTGATTATTCTTGTGCGGCCTAACGAATTGTGAAATAAAAGAACAAACCATTATGAAGAGAATATTCGTCGTCGTGGCCATCTTTATTTTACTCCCCTTCTTTCATGCCAGCGCATCTTCGGGCAACACGGAAACAAAAGAACTTCAGGAATCTGTCAAACAATTGCAGGATAGGATCGACCAGCTGGAAAAAAAGCTCGACGAATCCATTAAGCGGCAAGAAGTATATACAGAGGCTGAAGACAATCGGCCGCTTGAAGAACGCGAAACACAAATAGAACTTAGAGATTCTTTCAGCGACAAGCAAGAAGCGGCACCGCGCGTGGACGACATGACCGTTCAGCCGGAATATAAAGGTTTCATTCCGATACCGCACACGAGCGCCATGATAAAGTTCAACGCCCGCCCCCGCCTCGACATTACGAACGATACCGATTTTGCGGGTAACGAGAACCGTTTCGTTACCGCAGATATTCCCGTTAAAGGTGAGATCGCCCAAGGCGGAGGCCATCAATTCAACATGAATGGGCAAGGTTCGCAATTGTCGATGGATGTTCGCTCACCTGGAACCGACGGCAATCCGCGTTTCTATTACGAGAACGACTTTTCGGGAGCCGGAAACGCATATCTTAACTACAAGGTCAGGCACCTTTACGGCCAATTTTACAACATAGTCGTAGGCCAAACCTATACGGTATTTGAAGATGCCGACGCATGGCCAGACACAGTCGATTACGAAGGACCGAACGCCGCAATTTCTGCCCGCCAGCCGCTGATAAAATACATGCTCTTGCTTAGCAAGAACTGGGAGCTCACCGTATCCTTGGAAAAACCTGCGCCGCAGGTCGATACCACGGGCGATATTTCTGCAACGTCCGAGATCCACGCACCGGATGGCGGTTTCCATTTTAAGTGGGCGAAGAAAGGCGTTGGGCACGTTCAGTTCGCCACGATCTTTAGGGACTTAGGCGTTAGCGGTAATGTGGTCGGCGATCAGGACACGTTCGGTTGGGGCCTGAACCTTTCCGGCTCTTTAAACGTTTTTAAACACGACTCGTTCCAAACACAGCTAACATACGGCCAGGGCATCTATTATTACATGAACGATTCCGACACGAACAACGACGCCGCGTTCGATTCTGCCGGAAAGCTTCAACCTCTGCCTGTTGAAGCGGCAATGGTTGGATATACGCATACGTGGTCAGACAAATTTCGCTCGACCGCAAGCTTCGGCGTTGTGAACCTTGAGAACCAGTTCAGCCAACTGCCAAGCGCATATCACCGGACATATTACGCCAGCGCAAATCTCGTCTTTCAATTATACAAACGTTTAAGCTTTGGACTTGAAGGGCTTTACGGATATAAGCAGGAAAAGAGCAGCGTAAGCGGAGACGTTGTCCGCGTCCAGACCAGCATAATGTATTCATTGTTCCAGTAACCATGTCGATCAGATGCTTTTAAAGGCAACGGTGGTATGGGCGTGGGTGGCTGTCAACTGCTCGCCACGCTGATTTTGTATTAAGATAAATCTTAACTGAACATGAGTTGTCTCCCTCGGCTCGGAACTCGCCATTCGCTGCTTGCAGAATAT
>CAIPVD010000324.1 GCA_903868375.1 uncultured delta proteobacterium | reverse complement strand
CTTGGAAAATTCCAAAAGATTTGCAAATGAATCCGCAAAATATTGTGAAGAATTGAAACAGATAGTCCGCGATATGCCTACAAAAATATCGCTCGTAGCTTTTGCTAGCGACTACGATGCCGATAGCTATTTTGCCACCAGGGCCGCAGTCGCCGAACATAGTGCAAAAATAGCTGCAGGCCTTGGTAACAATTAAAATACCCCGTCAATCTTTGAATTGCATTTAGGGCAGGAATTTTTGCCAGTGAGCAAGTTCTTCTTCACATAGAACCCCGTTCGCTCTATTAAGCACTCGCCGCATTTCCAGCAAAGTGTGTCCTCGCCTCCAGCTCCTGGAACGTTGCCCATATAGATATATTTTAGCCCCGCATCTTTTCCGGCAGCAAATGCCAATTCCATTGTTGCTTCTGGCGTTGCTTGCTTGTCATGCATTTTGAATTGTGGATAGAAACGGCTGATATGCCAGGGTATCGACCTGTCAACTCCTGCGATGAAGCCGGCAATTTCTTTTAGCTCGGATTCGCTATCGTTCATGCCCGGTACTATCAGCGTAGTTACTTCTATCCATATGCCGAGTTCATGCATGTACGAAATGGAATCGAGTACGCCATCTAAACTTCCCTTCATCACTTTCTTATAGACCGAGTCTTTGAACGATTTAAGATCGACGTTGGCGGCGGAAATAAAATCCTTCGCATCGTCTAGCATTTCTCGCGTCATGTAGCCGTTTGTCACGAAGATATTGTCTATGCCCAAAGGTTTAGCGATATTGGCAATATCGCGTGCGTATTCGTAAAAGATGGTCGGTTCGCTATAAGTATATGATATCGAGCGGCAGCCCTGCTCCTGCGCAGACCGAACTATCTCCGCTGGAGGTACGATCTCTGAACTGCATGTGTCGCGTGGGGCGCCATCTTTGCGGCCATATTGCGAAATATCCCAGTTCTGGCAGAACTCGCACTGAAAATTGCAGCCGAGCGTTGCGATGGAGAATGAACGCGATGCGGGATGAAAATGAAATAAAGGCTTTTTTTCTATCGGGTCAACTGCCATCGCGCACGGACGGCCGTAGAAGATAGAATAGAGCGTACCGCCTTTATTTTCGCGCACGATGCAGAGCCCACTTTTGCCTTCTTTTATGTGGCACCTATGGCGGCATAGGAAACAATCGACGGACCTATCTTCTGACTTGGTGTAAAACGAAGCTTCGAACATTGTTATTCTCTTTTGATCTTCAGTTCGGAAATATCTATCTGATATTTTTTGACCATGCTGGCGAGCGTGGTCCTTGCAACTCCTAAGTTCCTTGCCGCAAGCGAAGTGTTGCCGTTCGCGTTTTCAAGTGCCGTGATAACTGTCTGGCGCTTTTGTTCATCCATCTGCATTGGATCCGTTTCATTCTCCGATAGCTCGCAGAAGGTTAGGTCTTCTTTTGTAAGAGTGTTATCCTTCGAAAGTAGGATAGCGCGCTGGAGCGTGTTCTTTAGCTCGCGAACGTTTCCCGGCCAGTCGTAACTTAATAGTTTATTCAACGCGCCGTTGCTTAAGTGCTTTGGGTTTCCATCCGGCGACATTTCGTTCAGAAAATGTTCCGCCAGCAGCTGAATGTCTTCTTTTCGTTCGCTTAAAGTAGGCAAAAAAATCGGCACTACGTAGAGCCTGAAGAAAAGGTCTTCCCTGAACAATTTTTCTTTTACCGATTTTTGCAGGTCGCGGTTAGTTGCGGTTATTATCCTGACGTTCACCGGTGTATCTGCCTGTCCGCCGATCCGCCTGATATGCTTGTTTTCCAATACGCGCAAAAGCCTAGTCTGCAGGTCGAGCGGCATCTCGCCTATCTCATCTAAAAATAAAGTTCCGCCGTTTGCTTGTTCAAAGACGCCTTTGGATTGAGCCGTGGCGCTTGTAAAAGAACCGCGCTCGTGCCCGAAGAGCTCGCTTTCTATTAAGCTCGAAGGTATGGCTCCGCAGTTAAGCGCCACGAACGGTTTTGCGTTTCGTGTGCCCCATTCATGAATGCAGAGAGCAACGAGTTCTTTGCCCGTTCCCGATGCGCCGATGATGCAAGCCGTAGCATCGCTTGGCGCTATTCTTTCTATCAACGTAAAGAGCTCGCGCATTTTTTCCGACTTGCCGATGATGGGGCCTAAACTTGTCATGACCGAAGGGCGGACTTTTTCGATATATTCCTTGGTGGCGTATTTAATGGTCGTCTTGCCTATCGTTATGATGCCGTTATCTCCAAGCTTTGCAGATGAAATTATTTCACCGTTTAAATATGTGCCGTTCTTGCTTTCCAGGTCTTCGACTATGAAATCGTTGCCATCCATTCTAATTGCGCAATGCGAGCCGGAGATGTATGGGTCGTTCTCTACAACGATATCGTTCTCTGCATCTGCACCGATGATCGAGCCCGAAGTGCTGACCTTTTTTTTCTTTCCGTCGCTCGATACGATGGTTAATTCAAGCGATTCCATACGAAGCTCTTTTTTCGACGATTCGAACTTAAGCACTTTTGTCGGCTTCGCATCGCGAATGACGGTTTCTCTAATACCTTCTTCGACCTGATCTTCGTACTTGATCCGCCAAGTTCCGACGGTGATCATGTCTCCGTTTTGCAAATCGTGAGTTTCTTCTTCTTTATCGTTGACGAGTATTCCGTTCGCGCTCTTGTCGATGATCTTGTAAAGGCCTTTTTCCCAAATAAGCGAGCAATGGACGCGTGAAATATCTTCGTCTGTGAGCTGGATTTCGCAAGAGGTGTCGCGCCCGATGTTTACCTGCGAAGATTTTAATTGGTGGCGCATGGCCGGTTGACCGTGGCGATAAAAGGTGAGGCTTGGCATATGAAAACGAAGCTAGCCAAACGAAGCCCCTCGGTCAACATTATTATGTAACTCCCAATTTTGGGGTGGCTCCCCATGTTTTGGCGTAACCTGGCGCTATTTGCGGTTGGTCATGCCGGCAAATGTTGTACTGTCGTTCTAATTTATGGGGAGCCACCCCAAATTGTAGCGTTTTCGTCATTTCTTAAGCGTCTTCGATTTAAGATATTATTTGAACATTATTTGTATCGCTTTGTAATTTCTACGAAATATCTATTGGGTTGTGATCTCTCAATTCTTGGTATGATATTTGTATAGGTCAGCTATTACTATGCCGAGAATACCTAGAAAATATCTTCCAGACAAAGGTTTCTTCCATGTGATCTGCAGGTCCAACAACAAATTGGTGATCTTCAAAGAAGATGAAGATTTTGAAGAATTCATCGGTCGGGTAGTTCGATACAAGATTGATTGGCCCTTTGATATTTATAATTATTGCCTGATGCCAACACATGTTCATTTTGTAATTAATACCCGCGACATATTCTATCTTTCAAAAGCCTTTCAAGGCATTCAGGTTTCCTATGCAAGCTATTACTCGAAGAAATACTCTTATAAGGGCCATCTTTGGCATGCGCCATTTCGGTCGATCCCCATAAAGTCGGAACACTATCTTACTTACTGCGGAAGGTATGTAGAAATAAATGCAGTCAATGCGGGAATTGTCCAGCATCCAGACGCGTACAGCTGGAGCAGCTATAAGTACAATGTTCACGGTGTGCGAGATAAGTTAGTCGAATCAAATCCATCGCTGGCGTGTTTTGGCGATAACATTTACGAACGTAGGCAGGGATACAAATCGTTTATATATGCAGCATTAAGCTTGGATGCGGACGAAGAAATGATGAAGTACGAAAATGTAAAGGTAGTGGGTGACATAGAGGGTGAATAAAATATGCGACGAACGGCAACGTTAGTGCAGACGTGTGATTTTATGGGGAGCCACCCCAAAAGGTGGTTGGGATTAGTTGCAGCGATCTTGTTGCCGGTGCAGGGATGGATAAGTTCTCCGTACGGCTACAGGGTAGATCCGTTTACCAAACAACATTCTTTTCATAGCGGTGTCGATATTTCGAGCCATTACGCCACGGCCGTTAAGGCGGCCTTGGATGGAAGCGTATCTTTCGCCGGCAAAAGAAAAGGCTATGGCAATCTGGTCGTTGTCGATCATCGTAACTCGGTTCAGACCTATTACGGCCATTTAGGCAAGATCTTCGTGGAACAAGGGAACAACGTCGTTGCCGGCCAGGCGGTCGGCTGGTCAGGTATGACGGGTAGAAGCACTGGCCCTCACGTACACTTCGAAGTAAGAAAGAAGAATTCGCCGGTAGATCCAAAATCCTTGAATGAAAAATTTTTCGTTTGCGCCGAAAATTGTTTTCCTGTAGCCATGTCGAGTCAGATTAGGTGCGAGGGAGGATCTGGCTTCTGCCAGTCCGAGCGAGAGGGGTTTGGGGGGGAACGGCTTCTGAGCCGGACGTTCCCCCCATTAGAATAGGAGTTTCACATGGCAATGTTCACAAAAGAAGAAGCTCTTCGATATCATTCGGAAGGGCGCAGAGGTAAGATCGAAGTCATTTCAACCAAACCGTGCAAGACGCAAAAAGACCTCTCTCTCGCTTACACGCCCGGCGTTGCCGAACCGTGCCGAGAGATAGAGAAAGATCCAACTACTGCTGAACTTTACACCGCTCGCGGCAATCTCGTCGGCGTCATTACCGACGGAACGGCGGTATTGGGACTTGGCAATATTGGGCCACTTGCGGGAAAACCAGTTATGGAAGGGAAGGGCATTCTCTTCAAAAGATTTGCCGATGTCGATGTGTTCGATATAGAGATTACGCAAAAGAACTCCGACAAGTTCATCGAGGCGGTGGCTTCGATGGAACCTACATTTGGTGGCATTAACCTCGAAGATATAAAGGCGCCGGAATGTTTCTATATCGAAGAACAGTTGATAAAGAAGATGGGCATTCCAGTTTTCCACGACGACCAGCATGGTACGGCCATTATTTCGGCGGCAGGCCTTTTGAACGCGCTTGAAATAGTCGGTAAAGATATCAAAAAAGTGAAGATCGTGTTTAGCGGTGCAGGTGCCGCCGCGGTTTCGTGCGCAAAACATTTCGAGCGATTCGGCGCCAAACGTGAAAACATCTGGGTGGTCGATACGAAGGGGATCGTCACAAAGGACCGCGCGGCGGCAGAGCCGTATCGCGGATATTTCGCGCAAGATAAGAATGGAACGCTTGCCGATGCAGTGAAAGGCGCCGATGTGTTAATGGGGCTTTCGGCAAAAGGATTGGTCACCAAAGATATGGTCAAGTCGATGGCGAAAGATCCAATCATATTCGCAATGGCAAACCCAGATCCGGAAATTATGCCAGAAGAGGTGAAGGCAGCTCGTAGCGATGCCATTATGGCAACAGGGCGAAGCGATTATCCAAATCAGGTTAACAACGTGCTAGGTTTTCCGTTTATCTTCAGAGGAGCGCTCGATGTTGGTGCCACGAAGATCAACGAAGAGATGAAGGTTGCGGCTTCGCTTGCACTTGCAAAACTTGCAAAAGAGCCGGTGCCGGCGGACATTTGCAAGGCATACAATGTGGCTAGCTTAAAGTTCGGCCGCGAATATATAATCCCAAAACCGCTCGATCCGCGCGTTCTCTTGTGGGAAGCGCCGGCGGTTGCAGAGGCGGCGATTGAAACCAAAGTTGCGCGCCGGCCATACAAGTCGAAGGCCGAATATCTGGCAAAACTGAACAAAATGCTGGCCCACATAAACAAGTAAATCGTCATCGGATTGACAAAAGCGGCTACCACTCTCATTTTGGTAGTCGCTTTATTATCCGTCACATTCAACCTTCCGATATATAAGCACATAATTATTTTAGATGCGCTGCATATTGGCATAATGATTGCTTAAGTATCTAATCAAGCACGGGATCAAAATTATGCCAAAACGAGCGGGATTATTAGATTCGGTTAGGAAAAACTTCGGAACTGGCAAAACAGTACGGCAGGAGTTTGAGCGCAAGGATGAGAAAGGGGTTGAGAAGTGGGAAGTTACCTTTGCGCTTCGGCCGCTTTCCATTGCGGACCGTTTAAAGTTAGGCTTTGACAAGGCGTCGCAAGCGAAACATTTGTTATATTGCGAAGGGAAGATCTGCAGGATGACCGAAGAGGGAAAGAGCGAATGCCACTTTACGTTGGAAGATTATGGTGGGGATCTTTGGTCTATTCAGCAAGTGGCGGTCGATGCCCCCAAATCCTGGGCCCATACGGCATTGCTTTCCTCGCCGGAGATATACGCCAATCTAAGAGACAAGATTTTCAAGGTATAAATCGCAAATGTTGACACTTGTTTAAAAAAACTCGACATGGGTTTGTTTGATTTTCGGCATTTCGTGTTCGTTTTTTGGAACACTATCCATCAAAAGTCCATATGTAAATCCTAGATAATCATCGTAAATACTGTATTTCCCGTTAACCATATAATGTTGGCGCCATTTTTGCTAATGTAGTCATGTAGAACTCAAAAAAAGGGGGATACAATGGAAAAAAGCTTAGCAATAAACGGGTCAGGTAGCAGAAATGTATTTTTATCACAGGCCGATGCAATAAATAGCGGCGATGGCAGTTTGAAAGCTGCGGTTACGGACAAGTATCTTGGGGATAAGAACGACGTTGGCAGGTTCGATTGGTTGACCCAAAGTTTATCGCGTGGTGTCCATCCTTCTCACATCCTTCTTGCCCAGAACGGCAGCGGTTCTTCAATGCCAGTTATCACCGCCCCAACAACGCGAGTAGATGCTAAACTTGATAGGGACAATCTTTTGAAATCTGCGGCTATATGGAAGGAACAGGCAAAGGATCCGGATAAGAGAGCGGTGCTTTTTAGGATATGGGCTGACATAAGGGCCGGCAGGGAAACGGATGCTGATCGTTGTCGGAACGATATCAAAGAATATAGAGATGCGGACAATAAGGTCCAATGGATGGAAGGCGTTCAGGAAAAGGGTGGTGAGCTGATAATTCCCGCGGTCGCGGAGGGATCAGTCGCAGTAGTTGCGGCACAACCTGAAGTGGCTGTAGTGCTAGGGACGACTGGCGAAGGTGTTTCTGCTATCGCGAAGCTTGGTGCCAAGAAAGGGCTAG
>CAIPVD010000323.1 GCA_903868375.1 uncultured delta proteobacterium | reverse complement strand
GGCGGTGACGTTCGGGAACGCGTAGAATGCGCCTTCAGGTTTTCGGCACTTAAATCCGCTTATCTTGTTCAAACGTTCTACCATATAGGCGCCACGCTTTTCAAATTCGGACACCATCTTTGCAACTACGTCTTGCGTTCCGTCGTATGCCGCAACCGCCGCCTTCTGCGTTATAGATGTAACGCTCGTTAGCGCCTGGCCCTGTATCATCGACATTTTTGAAATTAACTCTGCCGGAGCAGCTGCAAATCCCATTCGCCAGCCGGTCATGGCATAGCGCTTGGAAACGCCGTTGATGATGATCGTATGTTCTTTCATTCCTTCGAAGCGTGCGATGCTGTTGCAGGTAAAACCGCCAAATACTATGCCGTCGTAGATCTCATCTGATATGACGATGAGCTTATGCTTTATGCAAATCTTCGCTATCTCTTTCAGTTCGTTTTCTGTGTAAGCGACGCCGGTTGGGTTTGAAGGCGTGTTCAGTATCAGTAGTTTAGTCTTGCCGGTGATATGCTTCTCTAATTGCGCCGCGTTTATTTTGAAGTTGGTTGCGTCGTTCGTTTCGATGAATACTGGCTTTGCATCGCAGAGCTGAACCTGATCTGGATATGAAACCCAGTATGGAACCGGTATTAATACCTCGTCGCCGGCATTTAGTATCGCCTGCATTGCCGCGAATATCGCGTATTTGGCGCCGGGCGTGACTATTATCTCGTTCCTTTTATATTCCAGCCCCTGTTCGCGCTTGATCGCGCGAATGATGGCGTCTTTAAGTTCCGGAATGCCTTCGACTGGCGTGTATTTCGTAAAGCCTTCGGCGATCGCCTTGCTTGCGGCGGATTTGATATGTTCCGGCGTGTCGAAATCTGGTTCGCCGCATGTGAAGTTGACGACGTTTATACCTTCCGCCTGCATCTTCTTTGCGCGGGCGTTGAGAGCTAAGGTTGGCGATGGCTTTACATTTTGTACACGATTTGCGAATTGCATAAGATTACTTTTTCAACTTCTCCTTCAGCTTCTTTTCAACTATCGGATGACACATGCCTGCGCTGGTGCCGCCGAGCATGATAAGTTCTTTGATGATGGACGAACTTAAATGTGAATATTGACCTTCGGTCATCAGATATATGAATTCAAGTTCCGGATACAGCGTCTTGTTGGCAAGTGCCATTTGGAACTCGTATTCGTAATCGCTCATGTTCCTAATTCCGCGAACGAGCGTATGGCAGCCGATCTTCCTGCAATAATCGACCAGTAGGCCGTCGAAGCTATCGACCTCAATATCTTTGCATTTCTTAAAGATCTCGCGAAGCATCTCTATCCGTTCTTCCGTTGTAAATATTGTGTTCTTTGAGGTGTTCTTTGCGATCGCTACGATTATCTTATCGAATTGTTTTCTGGCCCGCTTGATGATGTTGATGTGCCCGTCCGTCGGCGGATCGAAGCTTCCAGGGCATATGGCTATTTTTGTCGACATAAAAAACTAATGAAAGTTTGACCATATTTGCGGGTGTCGGTCAAGTTCAATCCCTTAATCTCGCCGATCGGTTCCTTCGGCGCATGTTCCACGATTATCTTTCCGCCTTCCGCAAGAATTCCAGCCGCCGCTATCTTTTCAAGGCTTTCATTAACCAAATTCTTTAGATACGGCGGATCAACGAATATTAGGTCGAATTTTTCGCCCGTTTTTTGAAAATAATCTATCGCGACAGCTACCTTTCTTGGAAATACCTTTGCCCTGTCTTCAAAGTGGCACATCTCGATGTTCTTCTCTATTATGGTGATCGCTTCGTGTCCGGAATCGACGAAAGTTGTGTGCGCTGCTCCGCGTGAAAGCGCTTCTATTCCTATCGCGCCGGTTCCTGCGAAGAGATCGACTACTTTTAGCCCTTCGACGTTGAATAAGATGTTGAAGATGGCGCCTTTAACCTTGTCGAGCGCCGGCCTTATGTTGTGGCTCTTTGGCGTGTAGAGCTTTCGGCCGCCGTGAGAACCCGAAATGATGCGCATAGGAATGAACTTTTACAATATTTTCACCAGCCACACAACGATATAAATAGTTGCGATGGCCGCGGCAAAATGGGTGAGCCTTCTTCCAAATAGCCATTCGAGTTTAGATCTCGCCGCTAATCCATATATCGAAAGTAGCACCGCCGCTGCAAATACTACGATGGCAAATGGCCCAAATGGATTTGCGCGCAAAGATGCCGCAATTTCACCGTGGAAGAATAAAAGAACGCTTGTGGTGATGCCGCATGAAGGGCATATAATGCCGGTCACGAAACGAAAAAGGCAGGGAATAAGGCTGGTGCCCGGTTCTATTAAAATGCCGGCGGCGAAAAAGGTGGCGGATAATGCGATTGTTATAACATAGGCAACAAAATATCTTCTTGGCAGCCTCGTCGCATATTTTTCAGTTTGAATTTTCTGTTTCATGCTGTATAAGTAACCTCTACACAAGGAGATAATAGTATGAAAATGATCAGAACGGTAGTCCTTTTCTGTGTTGTCCTTACGATATTCGCATGTGCGCCGACCACCACGAGGCGGTCTTTCAGCGAAGGCTGGCGCGATTCATTTATAAGCTCAAAGGTGAAATGGGAGATGGGGCGCGATAAGATCGTCCAGGCCGGCAACATGCACGTCGAAACATGGCGCGGCGTTGTGACCATTACAGGCCGGGCGGTGAACGATGAAGAAAAGGCAAAGGCAGAAGAGATCGCGCATAACGTTAAAAATGTGAAAGAGGTAAAGAATTACGTCGATGTGGTTGGCATTGGTAAGATCGAAGTGGCTAAAGAAGAGAAGGGCGAGTTCCATAAGCCATATGCCCACGATTCGGCCGCAGTCGATACTGCTGCAGGTGCGATAAGTGAAACGGCAGTGACGGATTCCGGCGAGAAAGTGGCCGACGAAGCAGTGGTTGAGAAGAAGCCGGTAAAAACGGCGGCCTTGCCAAAGAAGAAGAAACATTCGAGAGTGCCTAAAGCGGCGGTAATAGAGAGCCCTAAAGAGAATGACGACGATAGCGGTAGCGCAGGCATTGTCGATGTAGCCGGCAGCCACAAGGCAAAGAGGCAGAACGGCGTTGCTTATGAAATTGGGAAGGAGCTTCAGAGCAAGGAGCTTGCTTCTACAAAACGCGAAGGGCGATCTTCCGTTGACGAAATAACTTTACAAGCAGAGCAGGAACTGAAAGATCTGCGAGCGAAGAAAAAATCTAAATAACACAGGTATCTTCAAAGGAGAAAAAATGAAAAAACTTATCTTGATACTGGCCATCTGCTTTATTTCGGCAACTGCGATCGCCAAAACCACGTACATTTATACCGATCATCGCTTCAACTCCGTGAAGATCGAATCGATGAGCAAGAGCGATGCAGAACGCCGCAAGCCGAACCAGCCGTTTACGATCTCTCCCGATAAGATGACTGCTCTCCTAAAGAGCGTTAAGCTTTCGCGATCGTTCGTACTGAAAAAAGAAGTGGAAACGCAGGACGTGTTCGACGATAGGGCGGTTGGTTTTCTTGCTTCTAAGATATCGGATGCACTTGCGCAGGCGACGAACAAGGATCAGATCGTAATTTCGTATCTAACCAAGGACCCTATCTTCATCATGAGGAACGACCGCATTACCATTGCAACGCTTTGGATGCAGGGGGCCGATCTCTATATTAATTTTGAAAAACTGGCTGCAAAACTGATCGGCGATTACGATAAGCGCGGCGACTTTAGTAAGATAATCGCAAATGCCAAGGGGCTTCGCATGTCGCTCGAAGTTCGCGACGGCCAATCGTATGGTGAAAGCACTGGCATGCTCGTGTTCGATACAAATCACGATTTCAACGGAAAGCCCGTTGTAGAGGAAGATGCCGATGAATCTGCGGTAAAGCCGAAAGCAAAAGAAGGTAAGGTCGTAAGGCAGCCGTCGCAAGATCCAAAGGGCCCGCAGCTTATAAAGAGGCAGAAGGTTAAAGAAGGCGAAGCGGTTGCACCAGCCGCACCGGTAGTGGACGTGACGCCAAAGACCGCAAAAGAGCGCCTGAAAGCACTCGATCAATTAAAAGAAGACGGCCTCATCAACGACAAAGAATACACGCAGAAGAGGAAAGAGATAATTAAAGGGTTATAAAATTTCCAATTTCTTCGGATATCCGGCGAGTATCTCGCATCCTTTTTTCGTGACATAAACGCAGTCTTCGATGCGGACACCGCCTATCTTTCTGTAATAGAGCCCGGGTTCAACGCTTGTGACGTACCCTTTGCGAAGAGTGCAATCGAGCGACGATATCGAAGGCGGAAATTCGTGCAGCTCGAGCCCTATTCCGTGGCCGGTACCGTGAATGACACCCTGATGAAATCCATCTATCTTTCCGCTCTTATAACCTTGCGATGCAAAAAAATCGGCTATCTTTTGATTGACGGCGCGGCCGTTCACACCGTCTTTTATTGACTGGAAGCCGATCTCCTGCCCCTTCTTTACTGTATCGTAAAGTTTCTTAAGCTCACTCGTGGCGCGGCCCTTGCAAAAAGTGCGTGTTGCGTCGCCCCAATAAAAATTATCCTTAGATCTTGGGAATACATCGACGATTATCGATTGATTTGGCCTGATAAGACCGGTGCCGGTGTCGTGCGGATCGCAGGCGTGGACGCCGCAGGAAACGATTGGCTCTTCGCTCATGTCGAGACGCATCTTTAGAGCCATTATCGACAGGTGTTCCTTTAGAAATTCCGAGGTAAGAGCCTTTCCTTCGAACATTACCTTGTTGCCAGATATCTTGGACGCCGTAAGTATCTCTTCAACAGAGCCGATCAACTTGAAGACCTTCTTCTGGACGGCTATCATTATCTGCTTTTCGTGTTCTGTCTTGATCACGCGCTCCGGATAGAATGGAGTGCTTCCGATGGAGAGCTTGTACTTTTTGGCTTCAAAGCTTTTTGCGAGCGCCAGCGGAAAAGAACTTGGCACTTCAAGTTTCTTTATTCCGAACTTCTTGAAGACGACGTTCAATATATCGACAACGCCCGCTGGAGAGCCCTTTCTAAGCTCCACATCCTTTTTGTAATCGGAGACGAGAAGCACCTTGTCGACCTTGGCTTGCCTCTTCGCGCGTCCATATTCGAGCACGTCTATCACTATGTATTTCTTTCCCCTGTGCTCAAAATAGGCGAACGGGTCAAAAGCCAGGAACTTTGTGGCGTAGTAGAGATCGAGGTTGATATAGCTGTTTGCGTAGATGAACTTTGCGGTGGACATGAACTACCTCCTTAATTTGATTGCAAATTTCTTTACTCATCTATTATAAAGAACATACGTTGTCCATTACAAAGGAGCTGAAATGATATTATCTGAACGAGCAGCTATAGTCACAGCGCTTGCCGACGGCGGTTTTCATATCTATCCAGCTGGAAAACTGAACGAGCTGATCAAAAAATATACCGAGGGAGATACTCTTCAGGGAAATTTTGAACGGCATAAAACTATCGAAAAAGTTAGGCTTGCGCTTTCAAAATATCTGAAAGGCGGAAAGCACGCAGCTCTTGAAAGCGATTTCGACCTTCTATGCAAACGCCTGAACGATTTTGATCCGAACTATGATTTTGAGAACGAGGTTGAAGCCATAACAAAAAAACTGCCGACCCTTGCAAAGAGATATTTTGGCATCGATGGGTACCAAAGCGTTTATTCAAAGATAGTCGAATACTATTTTGAAGGCTTTAACGAGATGTATAAAGATGCGGACTGGTACGCATTTAACGTGAACGACGTAGAAGCGCGAGAAATGAAGGTCTCTGTCGGAACATATTATAAAAGAAGCTGGATAATGCCTTTCAACACTGCGTGGGCGATCGTTCATGAAAATATTCATCAGATGCACCGTTCTGTATCCCAACCTGCGGGATCTGATCGCTATGTTCCATGGATATGTGAAGGGATTGCGGACGTGTTTGGAGTCCTGATGCTTTATAAGGTCGGTGGTAATAAGAATAAGATCGCCATGATGAAAAGGTTCGTCGAAGAGGTGGAGGTGTTGAACCCGAGAAAGGCCGCCTATTATTACGGCTTCAGGATAGTGATGGAGTTGTTAAGAAATTCAGGCCTAGGATTTATGAGGGCGCTTTTTGAAATGACGAAGGAGGATGTATACGGGATAAACTGGGATGTTCTGGCGCATGGAGTTCAAAATGGCGTTCTCGCCCATAAATTGATCCCGTATATCTATCTGGGTGAAGATAAGGCCGCGTTCGAACGAAAGTTCCTTAAATTGGAGGAAGAGTATTCCAAGAAATTCAAATTAGATGAAGGCGATCAGGAGGTTCTAAGCCTTTTTGCTACGATGCAACCTCCTTCTGTTATCACGGAAGCGGAATATGCCTCGGCTATGTGGCTTAAGAAACAATCGATCGAAAAAATGGAAGAGAACTGGATAGTGACGGAACAAGATAAGTTGATTCGGGTCAAGGATGTTGCCGCCAAGGAAAGAGAGAAGATTGAAGGTTTTAACGAAAAAGTTGTTATTATGGAAGCTGACGTGCCCAAGGAACTTGTTGATGGAACTAAAGAACTTTGTAAAAAATATTTTGTTGTACAGCGTGAGGTTGAAGATAAGATGGTTCTTTCAGTATGGAGAGGCGGGCTGCCTTTCCGTTTGGGTTGCGGCGAGGTGAGATGCGAGTTGCAACTATGATGAAAAAACGTTCGGTCATATTATTGCTTATTTGTTTCGCGATGGCAGTTTCCTGCGCGAAGAAACCGGTTCATGTCAAACATCCGATCCAGTACAAGGAAGAAGGCGTTGCTTCGTGGTACGGATGGCGAGCGAAGGGGATGAAGACGGCGAATGGCGAAAGATACAATCCAAAGGATATGACGGCGGCGCATAGAACGCTGCCGTTCAACACGATCGTTAAGGTTACGAATCTGGCAAACGATAAATCTTGCGAGGTCCGCATCAACGACCGAGGCCCGGCAAAGTGGACGAAGCGTCTTATCGACTTATCCAAGGCAGCAGCGGAAAAATTGGGATATGTTAAGAAAGGTGTAGCGAAGGTAAGGGTAGAAACGGTTCGTTAGCTGGTGCTTTCCATTTGATCCGCCAGTATCTCTGCGATATCCAGCGTTTCTTCTTTTGAATGTGTGTCTCGAACGGCATCCGATATCATCGTGAGGCAAAATGGGCAGGCGGTCGCAAACTTTTCGCTGCCCGTATTTTTCAGGTCTTCCAGCCGTTTTTTGTTGATGCGCGTTCCCAACTTTTCTTCCATCCACATCCAGCCGCCACCCGCGCCGCAGCAGCGGCCTACATCGCGCGATTCTTTCGGTTCATGGATATCGTAGCCGGCGTGCTTTAGTATCTCTCTAGGTGCGTCGTAGATATTGTTGTATCGGCCTAGATAGCAGGAGTCGTGATATGTTATTGTGCCCGCGAGGGATTGCTTCGCTATCGCTCGCAATGACAGACGACCGGACTTGATCAGTTCCAACAAGAATTCGCTATGATGATGCACTTCATAGTTTCCGCCGAATTGCGGATATTCGTTCTTAAGCGTGTTGAAACAATGCGGACATGTGGTGATGATCTTTTTCACGCCGTATTTCTTGAACATTTGGATATTATCTTTGGCAAGCATCTGAAAGAGATATTCGTTGCCAAGCCTGCGGGCAGAATCGCCGGTGCATTTTTCTTCCGTGCCAAGGATGCCGAACGAAACGTTCGCTTTTTGCAAAAGCTTTACGAACGCACGGCTCACCTTCTTTGCACGTTCATCGAACGAGCCGGCGCAGCCGACGAAATATAAATATTCAGCGTTTTTATCTTCCGCCAACGTTTTAACATTTAGATCCTTCGCCCAATCGCCGCGCGAAGCATAGCCGATGCCCCACGGATTGTAGTTTGACTCCATGTTCTTAAGAGCCGTCTGCGCCTCTTTCGATACTTCACCTTTCATAAGCACAAGGTTCCGCCGCATATCGACTATCTTATCGACGTATTCGATGAAAACTGGGCACGCCTCTTCGCACGCCTTGCATGTAGTGCAGGCCCATATCGTCTCCGGCTTCACCACATTGTTAATAAGCTCCGGCAAAGTCTTGTCTTGTAGGGATTTCCCATTAGCTGGTATCGTCCACGATTCTTTAAACGCATCGGACTTGCCGTAGAGATGGTCGCGCAGGTCTATCGTCAACTGCTTTGGGGAAAGAGGTTTGTCCGTAGCATATGCAGGACACTGGTCGGTGCAACGGCCGCATTCGGTGCAGGTGTAAAGGTCCAAAAATTGTTTCCAATTGAACTCGTTTATCTTTTCAACGCCGAAGGTCGCCAGCTTTTCGTTTTCAAGGTCGAGCGGAGATAATGCCCCGCCCGGTTCCAACTTTTGCAGAAATACGTTTGGCAGGCTCGTGATAACGTGAAAATGTTTTCCGTAAGGCAGCCAGTTAAGAAACGCGAGTATCAATGTTATATGCGTAAAATAGGCCAAGTTGTATAAAACGTTCCATTCCATCATGAAATCCGTTAGCATCAGCGCGATGATCGCGAGCAGTATTAGATCGGCGTCCAGCGACAACGTAAGCCTCTTTGTCTTTAGAACGAGGCGGCGGAAGAGCATGGCGCTGCAGCCGACTACGACCAGAACCTGAAAAATATTCTTGAACGCCTGATAGAAGTGCCCGGCCTTCGATGCCAGGAACTCCGAGCCAAAGTCTTGCGATATCCCTTGCCCGAAGAGAATTATGCTTTTAAGCGCGACCGCCAGGAATCCCCAAAAGATGAACGCATGCATAACGCCGCTTAGTTGCCCATGCTTGAAGAATTTTTTCTGGCCGATGGCGTAAAGGAATACCTTGCCTAGCCTTTTGAACGGATGGCCGAGTTTTCTTGCAGGAGCTGCTGCGAGCAAAAGAGTGAGCCTGTTATATGCGGTGAAAAGGAATCCGGCCAGGCCAAATCCCAGAAGGATAAGCACTGTCTTTGGATACATAAGACCTCTATTTTGCAACTGGCGCTGCAGGTACCGCCGGTACTGTAGGTGCAACTGGAACTGAAGGTGCTGCAGGTGCTGCAGGGGCCATGGGTGAAACAGTTGCCGAAGGAACAACCGCTGGCGTTGGCATTGTTGGGACGGATGGCGCCGCTGGTGAAGGCGGATTTACCGTTGGTATCGTGGTGACAGGCGCCGGTTTCGGTTGAGGTGTGGAAACGGTCGTGGAAGTTACGGTTGTAGGAATTGGTGCCGGTGCTGAAGGTGGATTTGCAGGTATCACAACAGGTTGACCCACCACCGCTGGTGCCGGTGTTGTGGTTGTTGTCGAAGTGGCCGTTGTTGTCGTCGCAGGTGCTAGCGGAGGCGTTATCGCTGGCGCAGGTATTGCCTGCGGAACGGCTGGTGCTGCCTGAACTGGTTGCTGCCCGGACGGTGGAACGCCTGGTACCGGAACACCTGGATATGTGAACTTCACTTCGGGTGCCTTCTGCGCGCCTTCGACCGACTTGAAATAATCGCGTTCGGCGGGGAACTTGAAGAAGCTTACGATAAAGTTCGTTGGGAACTGTTTTGCCTCGCTGTTATATTTTTGAACTTCCTCGTTATATCTCATTCGCTCGACCGCTATTCTATTCTCTGTGCCGGCGAGCTCGTCCTGAAGCGCCATGAAGTTCTGGTTCGACTTTAGATCTGGATATTTTTCAACTACCGCCATTAAGTTTAACAGCGCGCCGGATACCGCGCCATCGGCCTTGATCTTGTCCGAAACGGTTCCGCCCTGAGTTGCCTTCATCCACATGTTCCTCGCTTCCGCTACTTTTATGAAGACTTCCTGCTCTTGCACGGCGTATGCCTGGACCACGTTCACGAGGTTAGGTATAAGGTCGTTTCTTCTTTGCAGTACGTTCTCGACCTGGCCCCACTGTTTATCAACGCCTTGCCCTAAAACCACAAGCCCGTTGTATTTTGATACTCCCCATTTTGCAAATCCGGCGCCAATGCCTGCCAAGATAAGCAAAACCACCAATGCGATCACGAGTTTTTTCATTTTATCCCCCTAGTTGTTACATTTGATCGACGAACCTAACGACTGCGTCGATCGAAGTCAAGTATTGTTCGAACTTTTCTAGTGCTTCGTCCTTTCGCCATGCTGTCATGCCAGCGCGCGTATCGATTATCTCGATGAACATAGCCGGATCGAAGTCTATCAGCTTCGTTAGTTGCTCGATCATCACCTTTTTGGAGCCGGAAGGCGAAACACCTGCCACGCGAAGCACTCCTCTGAAGATGGCGAAGAACGATGACGAAGATTCCGTGATAAGTTTGATCAATTTTTTTGGCTGATCGGCAATTGTAGGCAGCGTAGAATAAAGCGTTAGAAGCTTGCTGCGAAGTTCGTGTTCGCACTGATGCCGCAGATTACGCCCGTCTATCATCATCTTTGCGAACGGGTCGTTGCCGAAGAGAACCTTGTGCAGTTCTTTTATATCGAAGAACTCTATTGGAAATACGTCGATAGACGTTGATATCATCTCTGGCGAAAAGAAAAGCGGCAGAGAATTTCCATCTTTTATCCATTTGCCGACAAGCTTGCCGGACTTTGCGATCTCGATGGGTGCCAATGCCTTAAGTACTATAAGAACGTTGTAATCCGAATGGCCCTTGTGAAACTCACCGTCTGCCGCGGAGCCGTAAAGGATCACCGATTCCAAATTGTTTTCGTATATGCCAGCTAGTTGATGCGCAAATTCTTTTGGTTCCATATTTCCTCCGAAAAACATTACCAGCTGCTGCTTGCTCCACCGCCGCCGGAAGAGCCGCCGCCAAATCCGCCGAAACCTCCACCAAAACCGCCTCTGAACGATCCGCCGCGTCCGCCGCCACCTACGCTGGAGAGAATGAACAACGCCGCCCACGGATTTTTTATGAAAATTATCACAACGACTATGACGAATATTATCTGTAATATCTTAACTATCAGCGGTGCTTCCTGCTTTTTGGCCGAGGCTTCGCCCAAATGATAGATCTTTATATCCGATGAAGAAATTTGGCCCGCGGCTATAGGGTCGAACTTAACTTCCGTCTTTTTCGCTATAACAGTGGTAAGCTCCACCACGCCGTTTAATATCCCGCCGGAAAAATCGCCATCTTTAAAGTGGGGGACCATCGTGTCGCGGATAATACGTCCTGCCAGCGCATCATTAATATAGGGTTCAAGCCCGTAGCCTACCTCTATCCTAACGCGCCTATCTGTTGGGGCGACAAGCAGTAACAGCCCGGTATCTTTACCTTTTTTACCGATTCCCCATTCCTTGAACATGCCCACGGCATAATTCTCTATCGGCTCGCCGCCCAAGGACGGAACCGTCGCGACCGCTATTTCGTTGCCGGTCTCTTTTTCAAATTGCGTAATAATATTAGTAAGTTGCGTCTTCTCCGACTGGTTTATTACGCCGGCAAAGTCGTTAACAAAGCCGGTAGGTTTTGGAAAATTTGCAGCGGCGGCAAATGACGGCAGGGCAAGCAATAGAAGGACGGCTAATATTTTATTTATGCCTTGCATTGATGAGCGTTAATATCATATCAACCCACCGCGAGGCAAGAAACTAACCGAAAATATGTGTTACGCAATACCTGGGAAAATAACCGAAGTTAGAGACCGCGTTGCAACGGTCGATTATTTCGGCGAGAAGCGCCGCGCCTACATAGACTTGGTTGAAGATATTCATATCGGCGACAACGTATATGCGCAGGGCGGCTTTCTGATTCGAAAGATCACCGAAGAAGAGGCGCAAGAAGTCTTAAAAACCTGGGAAGATATCTTCTTCAAGTTGAAAGAACAGGACAAGAAGCTAGCCAGCAATCCGAAGAACCTTTACGAACGCGCAAATTCCATTCGGCAAAAGCATCAGGACAATTCGTGCTGCGTCCACGGCATAATCGAGTTCTCGAATTATTGCGCCGCCGATTGCCATTATTGCGGTATCAGAAACGGCAACGCGAAGCTCACGCGCTATCGCATGGATACGCCGGAGATACTTGCAGCGGTGGACGAGGCGGTGGCGCTAGGATTTCAGGCGCTGGTGCTTCAATCCGGCGAAGATCCTTATTATACAGATGAAATGCTGGAGCGTATCGTTCGCGATATTCGTGCAAGGCACAAGGTTTTGATATTCGTTTCCATGGGCGAACGCAGCCTCGATTGCTACAAACGCATGTACGATGCAGGCGCAAGAGGTGTGCTGCTTCGCTTCGAAACCGCGAACAAGGAAATATTTGCAAAGATCAAACCGGATTCTGATCTGGAAAAGCGCTTGGAGTTGATACGCGGACTTAAAACTTTAGGATATCTTGTCGTGACCGGGTTTCTATTGGGGCTGCCAAGCCAGCGGCACGAAGACATAATGCGCGATATAAAAATGACCGCAGATCTTGGTGCTGAAATGTTCTCGTTCGGGCCGTTCATTCCGCACCCTGAAACGCCGCTTGGCAGTGCTAAGTGTCCGACACTTAAGAAGACGCTAGATACGATAGCAAATGCGCGCATTATGAATCCGGAGGCGAAGATACTTGTTACGACCGCGCTTGAAACTCTTTGGGGATTAGATGGCGCGAAGGATGCGTTAATGGCGGGAGCGAATTCTTTAATGATAAACGTTACGC
>CAIPVD010000322.1 GCA_903868375.1 uncultured delta proteobacterium | reverse complement strand
GAAAAAATGATCAGAATATCTGTAAGAAGTGAATGTGACATTTTTGCTTTCTAAATTCGAGCCCTTACTCTATATTATGGTGGCTGTCTATTCAAGGAGTAAATAATGAAGATAGGCGTAATGAGCGATACGCACGGACACTTAACAGAGATGCGTCGAGCGGCTCGAAGAATGGTGGAAAGTTTCGGCGTAGATGTCGTCGTTCATTTAGGCGACGACTCGACCGATGCCGACGAGATCTCTACAATAGCCGACGAAGTGATAAGCGTGCCCGGCGTATTTGAAGAACGTTACCGCAATAAGGATATTCCGAACCGGATCATAAAGAATTTCGACGGCATTCCGTTCCTTCTCACTCACACACCCACGCGCGATCCACGCGATAGCCCGCTAGACCTCGATCCAACGGAACTTGCACAAAGCGGCGAGGTGAAGGTCGTGCTGCACGGGCATACGCATAGGTACGGTGTAGAAGAAAAAAATGGCGCCATCTATATCAACCCGGGCCACCTGAACGTTGGCGACAAGCGCTCGCCAATTTTGACATTTGCCATTATCGAACCGGTGCGTGGCCGCTTAAATGTAAAGTTCGTAGATCTTGATGGCGGAATTATCGAAGATAAGTTCTTTCTTGTAGAATAAAATCAATCCAGGTCGAACTCGTCTAGGTATCTTGGGATGACAACCTCCCACTTGAGCTGTTCTCTGATGCGCTCGGCAAGTGCGTTCGTCTGTTCCGGCTCGCCGTGGACGAGGAATATCTTCTTTGGCGGTTTGGTGAAACCGGAGAGCCATTTCATCATATCGTTATAGTCGCCGTGCGCGGATATCGAACTGATGGATTCTATCTGGCAATTGAGCGGCACGGGAAGGCCGTGGATCTTTATGCTCTTAGCGCCGTCTAAGATCGCCCTACCTCTTGTTCCCGCCGCCTGAAAACCGACCAGCACGAGAGTTGAATTGTGGTCTGGCCCATACGCCTTAAGATGGTGAAGAATACGGCCGCCGCTCATCATTCCGCTGGCGGAAAGAATTATGGCCGGATGGTCCAAATTGTTCAGCATCTTCGATTCGTCCTGCGTCTTAACGAGCCTTAAGTTGGGAAGATGGAACGAATCTTCGTCTATTCCATCTCTAAAGAAATTCTCTGCCTGCGCATATTTTGTGTAGATGGCGGTGGCGTTAATCCCCATCGGCGTATTGAGAAATACCGGGATGTCCATAGGTATTCTCTTAGCCTCCTGAAGCTTCTTAATGATGTAGATGATCTCCTGCGTTCTGCCCACCGCGAACGACGGTATAAGTATCTTGCCGTTGCGCGATGCGGTGTTGTTGATAATGCGCGCAAAACGGTCGAAAATATTCTCTTCAGGATGGAGCTTATTGCCGTAGGTAGATTCCATCACGATATAATCCACCTCTTTTATGCGCGTGGGGCCCTTGCTTATTACCGCATCGTAACGGCCCATGTCGCCGCTAAAAAGAACGGTGCGCTGATAAGGAATTTTAGACGTTATGTGGACAAAGCGCGCGCCTAGAATGTGCCCCGCAGGTATCAGCTTCATGCTAATGCCGTGCCCAAGATCGAACGCCTTATTGTCTGCAACGGCTGACAGGAACGGCAGCGCCGCCATCGCATCGTTATATGTATAAAGCGGCAATGCGGGTATATGTTTCGAATAGCCCTTCTTCGTTGCGAACGCCGCGTCTTCTTCCTGTAAAAATCCGGAATCTGGAAGAAGTATCTTGCAAAGTTCTACGGTCGGGGCACTTGCATACGCGCGACCTCTAAATCCCTGCTTAACAAATACTGGAAAATATCCGCTGTGGTCTATGTGCGCATGAGTTAAAATTACGGAGTTGATATCGACGACGGGAACCGGCATCGGCGCCCAATTGCGCAGACGAAGTTCTTTGAGGCCCTGAAAGAGGCCGCAATCGATCATGTATTTTGCTGATGCGTTATAGAGGAGGAATTTAGAGCCTGTGACCGTCTCTGTAGCACCAAGGAACTGCAGCTTCAACCCGCCTGAATGTTTTTTTGTCATTTTCTTAAGAAAATTTTAACACAAGAGGCCTACAATGTATAGACGAAAAAACCGCTGGAAAGTTTTGGCGAGAACCATGTCGATTTTGGCGGCATGATTTCACCCCTATCTGCGCAGGCAATTATGTCTGGCATCTGATATTTCGAGAGAGATCG
>CAIPVD010000321.1 GCA_903868375.1 uncultured delta proteobacterium | reverse complement strand
TGCAGCAGGCGGGAAATAATTCCCAGCGCATCAACGAACGGGCTGCAACCTATGCCGCATTTTTGAACCATGCCTTCGACAGGACGAGCCGCAGGTTTCGTAACTTCATGAGCTTCGACCGCCGCTGGCTGGAAAAAGAATCCGGTTCAGAAGATTGCCATGCTCATTCGCTGTGGGCTTTAGGCTTATGTGTTGGGCACGCCGGCCATGGAAGCTTTCAAATGCTTGCCGCAGAACTGTTCGAACAGGCATTGCCGGTTGCCGCCGATTTTACATCGCCGCGAGCATGGGCATTCACGCTGATCGGCATCGACGAATACCTTCAGCGTTTGAGCGGCGATCGGCGCGCGAAACAAATTCGCGAACTGCTCACCGCAAAATTACTGCAGCGTTACGCCGACGCCCAATCCGAAGATTGGCAATGGTTCGAAGACGTTGTATCTTACGCGAACGCAAAGCTTCCACATGCGCTGATCTTAAGTGGCCGCTGTATGAACAACCCCGCAATGTTGGAAATAGGGCTTAAGACGCTACGCTGGCTAACCAAGATCCAAACCTCCGATGCGGGCTCGTTCCTCCCCATCGGGTCGAACGGCTTTTATCCGCGAGGACACGAACGTGCGCTTTTCGATCAGCAACCGATCGAGGCGCAGGTAACGGTTTCCGCCTGCATCGAGGCATATTACGCAACCGACGACATGTTCTGGGTCGCCGAGGCGCGAAGGGCCTTCGAATGGTTCTTGGGCAGGAACGATCTCGGCCTGGCGCTTTACGATTCTAGCACCGGCGGCTGCCGCGACGGATTGCACGTCGACCGCGTGAGCCAAAATCAGGGAGCAGAATCGACGTTGGCTTTTCTTATTGCGCTGGCAGAAATGCAGGCGCTGCAAACCACCCTAACGAGTTTTAAGGAACCGCCTGCGGAAATAAAATTATGACCAAAATTGCATCGCGCACCGTACACGCAAAACGCGTAGGGCCTACTCTTACTCCGGATAGATCGCGTGTGCTGATACGCCCTTTTTATCCAACGAGCGACGATATCGCACTAAGAATAATTGGCCGAGTAATGGCGCTCTCCGACGAGCGAGTTACCCAGCTGCTGCGCGAGGTGCTGTGCGAATTTGAAGACCGGCACGAGCAGGTAGAACACCTTTTGCGCTACCGTTTCATCAAGCTACGCGACACCCTTACAGATGTGCCAGAAACTTCACCGGAACGGCAGGCGCTTATCGGCGCTTACTTCACGCACGAATATTCTTTTGAATCCACGGCGCTCTTCAATCCATCCATCGTGCCGCACCCGGATCAGACAGGACTTGCAAAAGGGACGCTTCGTTTTATCTTGAGCCTCCGCGCAACTGGCGAAGGCCACATTTCCTCGATCGCCTTTCGCGAAGGGACGGTAAATGCGCAGGAGCGAATCACGCTCACACAACCCGTGCCTCTCGTGACTGAACCTGCACGAGTGCCAAACGCCATCTACGAAAAACCTCTGTTCGCACGCAAACTCCAGGAAGCGGGCCTAAAAAATGATTTATCTTCGCACATGCTCGATCAGCTTCAAGACACATTCACCTTAGATGACCTGCGCGGCGTCTTAAAAGTGGAGCCTCCGCATACCGGATCGCCCGACGTCGCGGCTGACGATGCCGCTCGAGGCATTTTGCTACTGGCCGAATCAAACTACGAAGTGATCTTTGCCCCTGCCAGCCAAGTCTCACAGCGTGTTCTCTTTCCATCTGTGCCGAGCCAGAGCAACGGCATCGAAGACGCGCGCTTCGTTAGGTTCCAAAACGACGACGGCACCTTCGCCTACTACGCAACATATACGGCATATGACGGAAGGATCATACTACCGCAATTGCTGGAAACTCATGACTTTGTTCACTTCAAATTCATTACTCTGAACGGCCCCGCCGTGCAGAACAAGGGAATGGCTTTGTTCCCGCGCAAAATTGACGGCCAATACGCCATGCTTTCGCGCCAAGACGACGAGAACATCCTACTGATGTATTCCGATAACATTCACTTCTGGCAAACTCCGAAATTGCTACTACCGCCGGCCGAGCCGTGGCAGTTCGTGAAGATCGGCACATGCGGTTCTCCTATCGAAACGGAGGCCGGATGGCTGGTGCTAACGCATGGAGTAGGACCAATGAGAAAATATTGTCTCGGCGCATTTCTACTCGACATTAATGATCCAACGCGAGTTTTGGGCCGCCTGCACGAACCGCTGCTCGCTCCGAACGAAACGGAGCGCGAAGGTTATGTCCCGAACGTAGTTTACACCTGCGGAGCCCTGCTGCACGGCCGTGAGCTGATAATCCCCTACGCCATGAGCGACTACGCGACCAGCTTCGCAACGGTTTCGCTCGACGAACTACTTGCTGCGATGGAGTGATAAGCTCGCTACGAATTTGTTGAACTAATTATTCTTTTTGTGTATATTCCCCTGCATATGAAAAGATATTTTCTCGTTCCGATTCTCCTTCTCATCTTCATGGCAAACGCATTTGCCGATACCTGCATCGACTGGGGCAAGGTGATGACCAAGTTCGACATTGATAACATCTCCAAATCGAAGAAAGCCGTGCTTTTGCAGCCGTTTGAAAATTTCACGCATATTACCGCCGACGACTGGCTTTCCACCGGTATTCCGTACATGATCGGCGAATACTTAAATAACGTCGTGACCGACGTTAACGGCATCGCAAATCCAATTGCCAAATACGATCCCGCCGCGGCAAATCCGGCATATACGCTTACCGGCATGTACCAGCACACGAGCGGCAAGTTACGGATATTCCCAAAACTCATGCAAGGGACGGAAGTTATAAAGCAGTTCCAGATCGACCTTCCCTACCCGCAGAACAAGCAGTTCTTCGATTCGCTCGGCGACGTTGCGCTAGGCATACTTCAGGTCGTTAGCCCTCGGTACGATAGGGACAAGTTCAACCTGATAAAGACCGAGACATACAGCGTTCCTGCGTACGAAAATTATATCCGTGGCATTCTTTCATACAGCAACTTCTATGTGAACCAGATGGAGATTGCGAAAACTTGGTTCGAAGAATCGAAAAAAGCGGATCTATATTACGCCAGGGCGTATTTAGGCCTTGTTAATGTCTATACGTTCCTCGCAATGTACAACAAGCAGAACAGAAAGGCGTTCGAAGGATATTTTGAAAAAGCGGCGAACGAGATCGACCTAATGCACAAGTTCGCGCAGCGCCTTCCACCGCAGGATATTCCGCGAAAATATACGATAAAGATGAAAGAGCGCCCTCTCCCGCTTACAAATCGTTTTCTGATCGGGCAAGGGTCATTCATTGCGGGGCTAGATGCCGCGGGCCAGAAGAACTATGCGCTTGCCGCACAAAAATTCGAAGAAACGCTCGTGCAGACGCCCGAAGATGCGATCACATGGTACCATTTAGGGCAGATGAGAGAACACTTGGGCGATTCGGCGAAGGCGAACGAGGCCTATGCAAAGGCGAAGGAAATTAACAAATGCTTGAACTAAAATTATGAAAAAAATAATCGTGCTCGTACTTATAGCGGCTATCCTTTCGACGCCGGCATTAGCTCGCAGAAAAAGGCTTCGGCCTTCGGAAAGAGCCGTGTATCACAACAATCAGGGAATAACGCTCCTTGACCAGCAACAGTACGAACGCGCCGAGTTCGAGTTTAAGACCGCGCTGGAACTTTCGC
>CAIPVD010000320.1 GCA_903868375.1 uncultured delta proteobacterium | reverse complement strand
GGTAAGATACAGATAGTTGCCAAAGATGCGGCAATATCGTTCAAGTCTTCTTCTATTGTGACAAGCGCAGACTTACGCTCGTTAGATCTGACAGGTAAGTACGGTATATATCTCGACGGCACATCGGTAAATTCTTTCAGATTAAATTCCAGCAAGATCTCTTTCACCAATTTGGGTTTCTATCTCTTTAACGGAGGTTCAGATAGCCAGGGCCTTAACCTGATAGGCAACTCATTTATAGGCGATCCCAGTTCTACTTATGCTCGGCGTGCTGTGTGGTTAAGGGCTACTATGGCACCTAAGCTTAGCAACGTTGTAATATCCGGAGGCTCTACCTCTAACACTAGCGATGGCATTTTTATCGAGGGATCTGTTCAGAACGTGAAGATTCTGGACAATATCAAATTTAGCAATACGAGCTATGCGATAAATGTAGCGCAGAGCGGAAGTTTTTCACCTAATTACGTATCATATAAAGATGTTGGCCTTGACGGAATAACGAAGAAGCCGGTCATTTTGCAGAATTCGGTAGTTCCACATCCAGATGTCTATCAGGATACAAAATTCAATGACGCTTACACGAATATGGGTATAGATACACCGCCATTAACCGGCGAAAAGGTAAAGCTTACAGGTGATTGGGAAAAGCCGGGCTGGTTGAGGACGGAACTTAAGTATTTTGAAAATTGCGGTGATATGCAGATGTTTCTCGTAACAGGGACTAATTATCTTCCCGTGCTGCTCGACAAGAGTGATGGCCCTAAGGATTGCGCGAGCGGCATTTGCACATACGGATATGAAACGTTAATAAATAGCGCTCATATTGCGGGATTTACGGGCGGTGATTTCGAACAGCAGCAAATAGCGGTGGCTATGACGTGTAGTAATCCGGTTTCACCAGATACTACTAAATTTTCATCGATGTTATCTCCGAACCAAAAACTTTTAGACGCCGAATGGCTTAATACCGAAACGCTTACCGTCGATACGTTTAGGGATGACGCAACATTAAAGGCATGTCGTAGCGATACCGATGGCGACTGTTCCTTTAGGGGAGCCCTTGCTTACGCAGAAGAGCGCCGCAAGACAAAGACGCATCCCATACTGATTAACTTTAAGCCCGACCTTCAGCAAGTGGCGTTGTTAACGCCCGTTGATGTGAGGGTGAGTGGGTTGACCATAGATGGCTCGGTTCCCCGCGGTACATCGATCTCCATCGTTCCCGACCCGGCTTTTAATAGCGGAACGAACGATTATTTCATCGCCCTCAACAATCAGAACATTTATCTGAAGAATCTTACCCTGGATGGTACTTCCCACATAAAATATTTGGTCGATACAAATATCCCGTCTGGGCAAACTGCGAAGATATCTATCGGTAAGGTTATATTCAAGAATGCGCCGATCGCCGCAAGATCTACAAAATTGGGATATCTTAATATTGCCGATCCAACGTTCGATAATATTTCGACATATGCCATTGATGTAAAAGAAGCCGACGACAATGTTTACCTAACGGATGCAAGGATAAAAGGAAAGTGGATCGCCCTTTTCGGTGGCGCGGCCAAAAACGTCTATCCAGTTTCTAAAACATATGCCGGCGGCTCGCCGCTTGGCGTTGGTGTAATGTCGCTAACCGTTCTCTTCGATGCGGCAAATACCAAGTACGATAAGATCGACGCCTACATGGGATTTGCCAGCCATCCTCAATGGCTTTTAGAGCCGGTTGGATCTTATCCTCCCATTCCTACGGGTGATCCGGCGATAACGCAAATCACTATAACGCTCCCGTATAAGCCGAGCGATATGTTAAAGTGGGGCGAGTTCGACCTTTATTTCCTTGGCCAGAAAGAAACTGCGAATTATTCAACTTCGAGCGTCCTTTCTCCAAAGCTTATCATTATTCAGGACCTTCAGAGCTGGGATTCGGACAAGGACGGCGTTATAGAAATTGTCGATAACTGTCCAGGTAAGTTCAATCCCGATCAAAAAGATATAGATAACGATAAGTGGGGCGACCTGTGCGACCCCGACGCCGATGGCGATGGTTTCTGTTCGTTGCCGGCAGGTTACGATCCTGCGACCGACGCCTATATCTTGGAGCGCTACAATACTTTAGTTACTTCTGGTTGCCATCCCACCGACAACTGCCCAATGGTCGCAAATCCCGATCAAATGGATACGGATGGCGATGGATTTGGCGACGCATGCGATCCAGACATGGATAACGACGGTGTGTTAAATGCGAGCGATAATTGTCCAAAAGTTGCAAATGCAGATCAAAAAGATTGGAACAGTGATGGCATTGGCGATGCGTGCGAAGATTCCGATAACGACAGCAAAATGGATAATGTAGATAATTGCCCGAGTGTATATAATCCAGGTCAGGAAAATAGCAGTGCAAAGGGTTTAATGCCTAGCCTTCTTGGTGACGCGTGCAATCCAGACATAGATGGCGATGGCATACCAAATGCAAACGATAATTGCCCTTACACTCCAAATGCCGATCAGGTGGCAACGCACGATCCAACCGGAAAAATAGGCGATGTATGCAATTCGGATTTTGATAATGATGGTATTCTTAATGGTGTCGATAATTGCCCGACAGTTCCGAACCCAGATCAGGCAGATATGAATAAGAATGGCATTGGCGATGCGTGCGATCCGGACATTGATGGCGATAAGATCCCGAACGTTACTGATAATTGTCCGACCGTTTATAATCCGGACCAGAAGCCATTATTAAAGGGGACAGATCCGGATATCGCCAAGCTGTGCATAATCGATTCCGATCAGGACGGCGTCCCGGATGTTGCTTTCAAGGGGATCGGGCCTGATAATTGTCCGACGATTTCGAATCCGGATCAGAAAGATACGGATGGTGATAAAATAGGCGATGCCTGCGATGACGATATAGATGGCGATGGCGTTCCTAATATCCACGACAACTGCCCATTGATCGCAAATGCCGATCAAAAAGATTCCGATGCGGACGGCATTGGCGACGTATGCGATGCTGATAGAGACGGTGATCTGGTGGCAAATGTAGCGGATAATTGCCCGGATATTGCAAATCCGGATCAGAAGGATTCGGATGGCGACGGCATGGGCGATGCTTGCGACCCTGAACCGAACACCTGGAATCCACCGGTTAATCCAAATAATCCTGGCGGAGAGACGCCGAACAATAATCTTCCTAACAACCCCACCCCACCGGTAGGGCCAACAGGAGACAAACCACTGCCGCCCGCCGAAAGTCAAAGCTCTAGCGGTGGTTGTTCGCTTGTGCTGTAAGTTATAATCGATTCGTTTGAGGCCGCCTGATATGAGGGATTTCAGGCGGCCTTTCTTTTTTTAAACTGACGAAAATTGAGCATTTCTTCAGCGCACCTCCGATTGCCTTCAGAACAATCATCATTATATATCAGCTTCTTAGCAAAAATTTAGCCGATGGCATGCAAATTGCTTAAGCAAGTCAGCTATGAATAAATACTTCTTTGCCGTACTTGCATTTGCGATCCTATTTCTGTTGGCGCTTCGCTCCCCACTGAACGCATCCGTTCCAGGTCAAGCCTTAGCTGCCGTTACGCCCACAGCCACGGCAGTAAGTGCTTTGCCGGCAGACGTTGCGAGGCAGATAGGCGAGGCTTATCAATTGAAAGGGCTTTCGGATATCGTTCAGGGTCAAATGAAAGAAAAACTAAATGCCGTGCTTGGGACAAAATTAAAGGAATTTGCTGCGGAAGCATTTCAAGAGGTGATCGCGCGCGGCCCCATGGGAACGAAGGCGGATATTACCAGGGCGCTTACAGATATAAAAAATTCTGCATCAAAACGGGGCGAAGTTCAGGCGGCTATCAAAGAAAAAATTAAGAATTGGCTACCTGAAGCGACAAGGGACCTTGTTGAAAAGCAACTGTTGAACGGACAGTTCTTGGAATCGGCGGCGCTGGCTGAAATGCGCGGCATAGAAGATAAGATAGTGAGCGCCTTGGATACATCGCTGAACGAAAAACTGAACGACATAGGCGAAAGGGTTTACGGTGCGGCGATAGGCGATCTAAATCAGATGCTTCAACCTGGCGGCGCGGCAGGCAGGTTTATCAACGTGGATGTTACCGATCTAAAAGGAACGTTCGCCTCTGTCATCGATATGAAAAATCTGGGCCAGGCGCTATCGATGCCGCTTGCTGCGGCGTTCGGAGAATCTACGGTGGCGGGCATTCAGTCGAGGATAGAAACCGCATTCGCCGGCCAGCTTCCACCCGAAGCGCTGCAATATTTGAAGATGGGGCCCGACAAGTTCGCCGAATATGCGGACAAGATGAAGCAATATCTTCCAGGCGTGCAGCTCGATGCGCAGCTTGCGAGCGTTAAAGATAAGGTAATGAATATGCCACTTATGAAATTGCCTAGCAGCGCTTATTGCGGAATCCTGGCAGGTGTTGCCGCTAGCCACTTTGCCACCTTTTTGTCTTCCTGCGGCCCGTGGGGATGTACGCTACCGGACGAGTTAAAGCGAGGGCTAGAAGTGACTAATGTTTTGCAATGGCAGGCGGCTAATAAAGAAGCGGTTACTCTGACCATCGCCAATTTTCTGGATCTGGCGAAGACGATTGGTTCGAAATATGGCTTGGATAAACTTGATGTGGTCGTAAAGATGAAGTCCGACCTTTCGGAGTTAAGCGGCCAGTTTAGCAAGGTGAAGGACCTGGCAGATAAGATAGATG
>CAIPVD010000319.1 GCA_903868375.1 uncultured delta proteobacterium | reverse complement strand
TGCGAGCTAGCTAGATTTTGTCATGAATTAGTCGACCGGTTGCAGCGCAAGCTTCTTTCTAAGCGCTGCAACGGCGAGGTGTTTGAGATATTCGCTGCTTATAAAATTATTCTGTAAGCAGCGAATGGCGAGTTCCGAGCCGAGGGAGACCGATAGTGTTCGGTTACGTTTTATCTTAATACAAAATCAGCTAAGCGAGCAGTTGACGGCCACCCACGCGCATACCACCGTTGCCTTTAAAAGCATGTGGTCGTGGAATGGACATTTTGTATAGTTCAAAAACGGGTTAGGAGTTTAGGTGGAAAGATGGCTTGACCTCCTCTCACGCATGCTGTAAAAAACTCGCGATGCAATCGATAAACTTTCCACTCTTAGGCAATTCGCTGGTGATGGCCATAACGATTCTCGTTCATGTTTTCTTTGCGTTCGTAGCGGCAGGTGGCCTTATCATTGCCTTCATAACCGAATGGATCGGCTACAAGAAAAACAGCGCCCATCACGATAGATTGGCGGAAGGGTACATTACTTTTCTGACCGAGATGATGAAGCCGGGCGGCGTTTTGGGCGTCCTTGTGCTTGTACTTTTAATAAGCCTATTTCCAGTATTTATTGGCACATTATATAATGTCCTTTTCTGGCCGCTTCTCTTGGAAGTAATGATGTTCCTTATCATGATGTCGGCGACCATTTATTATAAGAACAAATGGCACGCGTCATCTAGCAAGGCGTTTCACATATTCATAGGCGGCATTGCGGCGTTCTCTGCTGTCGTATCCGCATTAATGATAAACGCGGCTCACGCATTTATGTTGACCCCTGGAAAATATCTGGAGGACCCAACCCTTGCGAATGCCTTCTTCAATCCAACGATGCTAGCTTCATCAACGCATCTGCTTATCCCATGCGTTTTGAACGCGGCGATCTTCCTCTACATCTATTCTTACTTCAAGGCGCGGAGGGCGGTGGCAGAAGATAAAGATTACTATTCTTGGATGAATGGATATTCCGGTAAGATATTTGCGGTGGGCATTCTGCTTCAGCCGTTTAGCGGCCTTTCTTTTTTATATAAGGTAAATTCAGCCAACAACGAGGTGTTTATGAATATAATAGACGGCAACGTGTCGAAGTTCTTTTGGCCCATGGTTAGTTTAGGTGTGATAGCGGTTACCTGTGCGATAGCCTATCTCGCATCAAAAAAACGGCTCCGCACTGTGCTTCTCGTTGGCGGACTTGCAGCGCTTACCGCCTTTTCGTTCGGCGGCTACACGCGTGAACGGGCAAGGAAACCGTATCTTATCTATGGACTCATGTATATGAACCAGGCGTATGCGGCCGATGCCGCAAAGACGCAGCCGGTGGCGGTTACTACGGATGTAAAGGGCTCTTTGAACAAACACGGCTGCCTTTCATGCCATAAGTTCGGAGGCGAAGGCGGTACGCTCGGGCCGGTACTCGATGCGCAACTCAAGAAAAGGTCCAAAGACGACCTGAAAAAGATATTAAAGAATCCC
>CAIPVD010000318.1 GCA_903868375.1 uncultured delta proteobacterium | reverse complement strand
AGCCCCTCTTTTTGGCTTCTTTTACCCATTCTTCAGCATAGTTATTACCCTCGAACCGTATATCCTTGGTCTCTTTTACTATCTTGGATATCACCTGTAAGACCGCCGTGTTGAAATCCTTGCCTTTGGCAACCTTTCTAATTTCATCGGCCACGTAATCAAGCGAATCCGCGATAATGGTATTCACCATGGTTATGGGCGTGGATATGTTCTGGGACGACCCGACAGCTCTGAACTCGAATTTCGCGCCCGTGAACGCAAAAGGCGAAGTGCGATTCCTGTCGGTTGTGTCTTTATTGAACCTGGGTAGTCTTGCCACGCCTAGGTCTATTATATCGCTCTTAGATACCTTATTTTTGGCGCCCTTCTCGATGGTGTTCAGGATCTTATCTAGCTGACCGCCGAGATAGACGCTTATGATGGCAGGAGGCGCCTCGTTTGCACCCAGCCTATGTTCATTGCCAGCAAGGGCGACGCTTGCCCTTAAGAGATCCGAATGCAGATATACCGCCCTTAGCACCGCCGCTAGCACCGCGAGGAACTGCAGGTTGTCTTCCGGTGTTTCGCCTGGGTTCAGGAGGTTATTGCCCTTATCATCAGCGAGTGACCAGTTTAGATGCTTACCGCTGCCGTTTATGCCTGCGAAGGGCTTTTCGTGTAGTAGGCATACCAGATTGTGGCGCAAAGCAACCTTCTTCATGATCTCCATGAGAAGTAAGTTATGATCTGCCGCGATATTCGATTCCTCGAAGATCGGCGCGAATTCATACTGGTGCGGCGCAACTTCGTTATGCCTTGTCATTACCGGTATACCGAGCTTGTAGGCCTCTTCTGCGACCTCGAACATATAATTCACCACACGTTCTTTGATGGCACCGAAGTACTGGTCTTCAAGCTGTTGCCCCTTAGGGGATGATGCTCCCACGAGCGTGCGGCCTGTCATGAGCAGATCCTGCCTCAGGTTATAATAGTTTTTATCGATAAGAAAATATTCCTGTTCGGCTCCACAAGTTGAGATTACCTTCTTAACATCCTTGTGTCCGAAAAGCTTCAGCAAATTCACGGCAGATTTACTTAGCGCCTCATCGGAACGCAGAAGCGGTAATTTTTTATCTAGGGCCTCACCATTATAGGATATGAAGATCGTAGGTATGCATAGGGTTTTGCCGAGCGTCGACTCGATTATAAATGCCGGGCTGGATGGATCCCATGCCGTATAACCCCGGGCTTCAAATGTGGCGCGAATACCACCAGACGGGAAGGAACTGGCATCCGGCTCACCCTGGATGAGCTTATTGCCGGAGAACTTCTCGATTACCGTGCCCGGGCCTGTTATCGATATGAAACTGTCATGTTTCTCAGCGGTGAGGCCTGTCATTGGCTGGAACCAATGTGTGTAATATGTAGCGCCCTTAGATATCGCCCACTCCTTCATCGCATTGGCTATTTCATTTGCCTGATCGAGAGTTATGATAGCCCCTTCAGACATCCAACGCTTAAACGCGTCGAAAGTGCCTTTGGAGATATGCTCTTTCATTGCCGCTATGTTGAAGGTGTTTTCGCCGAAATAGGACGATATTTTTTTCGGGGTTTTCACCTTTTCTATTTCTATGCTTTTAATCTTGAATAATGTTTCTGCCTGATTGCCATAAATCCTCCCATTTTTTTAAAATAAATAGGCGCTCTTTTGCGCCATCAACTAACAGCTAATGGTCGAAATCGAACGCCTATGTTCTTATCGTTTTTTCGAAATGTATGCACTACATCGTGCGTGAAAATAGTAACACAATCCTTGTGTCTGCGCAAGCAAAATAATACGATTATTGCGGGGCACCTTTATGCTCTGGCAACACTATCCTATCGCCAGGTTGCCTTTTTCGCCCGTCCTTATTCTTACGCATTCAGTTAGTTCAACCACAAATATCTTGCCATCCCCGATATTTCCGGTCTTGGCGCCCTTCATTATTGCCGATATGGCAGATTCCACAAACTTGTCGTTTACCGCTATCTCAAGCCGCACCTTTTTTAATAGATTTCCTGTCTCTTTTCTGCCTCGGTAAATTTCAGTACGCCCCTTCTGTCTTCCACACCCCTCGGTGTTTTTATCAGTACTTGATTTAGCTT
>CAIPVD010000317.1 GCA_903868375.1 uncultured delta proteobacterium | reverse complement strand
GATTGGATGCACGAACTTATCAGCAAGAGCCACGGCATCATTCTTGTTACGGGGCCAACAGGCTCCGGTAAAACGACAACGCTCTACGCGGCTCTTTCCAAGATCAACTCGAAGGATATAAAGATAATCACGATCGAAGACCCGGTCGAATATCAGATCGCAGGAATTAATCAGGTTCAGGTGAACCCGAAAATAGAATTAACGTTCGCTGCCGGGCTACGTGCCTTCTTGCGTCAAGACCCGGACGTTATAATGGTAGGAGAAATCCGCGACAAAGAAACCGCAGAAATAGCGGTGCAGGCATCTCTTACCGGCCACTTGGTCATCAGCACTTTGCATACGAACGATGCGCCTTCAACTATTACGCGTCTTGTCGATATGGGGATCGAGCCGTTCCTCGTATCTTCGTCGATACTTGGAATAATAGCGCAGCGCCTTCTTAGAACCGTTTGCCACGATTGCGCCAAAAAATATACACCGTCGGTAGAAGAGATCGCAAAGGTGGGGTTAACGCCGGAAGACCTTAAAGGCAGGCAGCTCTACCGAGCGGTCGGCTGCCCGAACTGCCTGGAAACAGGCTACACTGGCCGACTTGCCATCTACGAGTTCATGTTGCTGAACGACGATATTAGGTCCGAAATAATGAAAGGCTCGGACGCATCGACCATAAAGAAGGTCGCGGTAGCAACCGGCATGACGTCGCTTATGGGCGATGCCGCGAACAAGATCATGCAAGGCATCACGACCGTTGAAGAAGTGCTTCGAGTAATACAGGAGAATGCTTAATGCCCGTCTATTCATATAGCGGAATAAACGACAAGGGTAAGAACGTTTCGGGTTCCATCGAGGCCGAAAACGAAAAAGTCGCTCGCTCGAAACTTCGAAAGACCGGCGTTTTCCCGACTTCGCTTGCCCTGGGAGGATCGTTATCGTCGGCGAAGATAGGCCTTGGCTCGAACGTCGATTTCAAAAAATATCTGCAGCGCGTGAAGATCCAAGACATAGCTTTAATGACAAGGCAGCTCTCTACGCTTCTTGGCGCACACGTCCCGCTTGTCGAGGCGTTGCAGGCGCTTGCCGATCAGATAAGCAACGAAAAACTTAAGAACGCGATATCGGAGATGAGGCAAAAAGTAGTGGAAGGCGCCAAGCTCTCTGATTCGATGAAGCCGTACCCAAAAATATTCAGCGGAATGTATATAAACATGGTCAACGCCGGCGAGAACAGCGGCGCGCTGGATGTCGTCCTGTCGCGTCTTGCCGACTTTGTAGAAAATCAAAATAAGGTAAGAAGCCGCGTGATCGGTGCGATGATATATCCTATCATCATGGGCGTGGTAGGCGTTGGCTTAATGACCATGCTCCTTACGTTCATGGTTCCAAAGATGACCGCGATATTTAAGGGTCAGAAGATGGTTCTCCCTTTTTCTACGCAGATACTTATTTTCATCAGTACGACGCTTTCCAATTATTGGTATATTATCCTGATACTCCTCATCGCGAGCATATTTTTTACATTGCGCTGGTTCAAGACGCCAAAGGGTGCAGATTGGCGCGACAAAACGATGCTTCGCCTGCCGCTGTTTGGAACGCTTATCCGCATGGTTGCCATATCGCGATTTGCTCGCACGCTCTCTACGCTTCTTGCAAGCGGCGTTCCGATGCTAATGGCGATGGATATCGTGAAAAATGTCGTCGGCAATTTGTCTATAATGAAGGCGGTCGAAGCTACGCGCGACAGCGTTAAAGAAGGTGAATCGATAGCCGAGCCTCTGAAACGCAGTGGACACTTTCCGCCTCTTGTCACGCATATGATATCTATCGGCGAGAAGACCGGCGCCTTGGAGAAGATGCT
>CAIPVD010000316.1 GCA_903868375.1 uncultured delta proteobacterium | reverse complement strand
CCCGTTATTCGCGAAACACTAGGCGAATTCGAAAAGGTGTTCGGCAGAAAATATAATCTAATCGAAAAATATAGAACCGAAGACGCAGAAACGCTTCTGCTCACGATGGGAAGCTTCTCGCAGACCGCGATGGAAGCGGTTGACCAGATGAGAGACGAAGGCCAGAAGGTCGGTCTCGTTCGCATCAGGCTTTGGAGGCCTTTCCCATTCGCAGATTTCAGGGAAGCCGTTAAGGGCGCAAAGGTCTTGGCAGTCCTAGATAGGGCGGTATCACTAGGCGGACCGGTCGGTCCTGTCGTTTCCGAAATTAAGAGCGCGCTTTATCCGTTGCAAGATCGCCCGTTCGTTCAGAGCTTCGTTGGCGGGCTCGGCGGCAGAGATATTTATCCAGATCATTTCAAATATATGGTTAAACGCGCGGTCGAACTTTCCAAAAAGAAAGATATCGTCGAATACGAAATGATAGGAGTGAGGGAATAACATGGACCTTTCAGTTTATGCATCAAGATGCGTGGAGACCCCGGAGAAGTTCAGCCAGGGGCACCGCGGTTGTGTAGGTTGCGGCGAAGTTCTGGCGTTGCGTCAGGTCTTTAAGGCGGTTGGCCGCGATACGATAGTTATCAACGCGACCGGTTGCATGGAGATCATCGCAAGCACGTTCCCAACGACCACATGGGAGATCCCATGGATACACACGCTGTTCGAAAACACCGCAGCGGTAGCTTCGGGGATTGAGACCGCCTACAAGGTAATGAAGAGGAAAGGGATCTATCCGAAAGACCTCTCCGTTAAGTTCCTGGCATTAGGCGGCGACGGCGCAACGGCAGATATAGGATTACAGGCGCTATCAGGCGCCATGGAACGCGGCCACAATTTCTTGTACGTCTGTTTCGACAACGAAGCCTACATGAACACCGGCGTTCAGAGAAGCGGCGCGACGCCTTACGGCGCATCGACCACAACTTCTCCTGCTGGCAAGACGATCGGCCAGGTTACGTGGAAGAAGAATATGCCGGCAATAGCCATTGCACATAACATTCCGTACGTTGCAACGGCGAACCCAGCTTATCCGTTCGATCTGATGGAAAAGGTAAAAAAGGGCCAGGCAGTGGAAGGGCCGGCATACATTCACATCTATTCTCCATGTCCAACAGGATGGCGCTGCCCGCCAGATCTATCGATCCGGTACGGCCGCTATGCAACGGAATCTTGCGTTTTCCCACTCTTCGAATACGAGAACGGCAAATATACATTGAACAAAGATATCGAAAAACCGATCCCTGTATCTACCTATCTAAAGGGCCAGGGCCGCTTCAGGCATTTAGCGGAACAAGACGTCGCCTACATTCAGAACCATGTAAATAACGACTGGGCGGCTTTAAAGAAAAGGTGTCAGGAGTAGTCTATGGATAACGCAAAAGTAGATAAGATCGTTGAAAAACATAAAAAGGATTCTTGTCAATTGATCGGAATATTGCAGGACGTTCAGAAGGTGTTCAACTACCTTCCAAAGAGCGCGCTTGACCATCTGGCAAAGAAACTCGATATCCCCGAATCGCAAGTTTACAACGTCGCCACCTTCTTTAAGGCATTCAGCTTGAATCCGCGCGGAAAACATATCGTCCACGTCTGCATGGGAACCGCTTGCCACGTTAGAGGCGCCAAACGTATCATGGAAGACGTCGCTCGCGAACTTTCGATTCCTGAAGCCGGCGGCAACACGAAGGACATGGAACATACGGTCGAACAGGTCAACTGTGTCGGCGCATGCGCGCTAGGCCCCGTCATTATTTACGACGGCGAATATCACGGCAGCATGACACCGGAAAAAACCCTTAAACTTTTTAAAAAATAATGAAGAGACAAAGACTTAATTCACAGGAAAGCTTAAAAAAGTATCGCGAAGCACTCGTTAAGGCCCGCGATCCGAACCAGAAGGTCATCACCGTCTGCGGCGGAACCGGCTGCATCGCCTACGGATGCAAAAAAGTGGTCGAGGCATTCAAGACAGAACTCGAAAAGCAGGGGCTAACCGACAAGGTAAAACTCTTAGTCACCGGCTGCCACGGTTTCTGCGAAAGAGGCCCGCTTGTCGTCATCCGCCCGGAAAATCTTTTTTATCAGCGCGTGAAAGCGGAAGACGTCCCGGAAGTGATCGAGAAAACGGTAAAGAACGGCGAACTTATCGAGCGGCTTCAGTACGAAGGTAAAGACAAGAAGAAGATCTTAAAAGAAGAAGATATCCCGTTCTATGCGAAGCAGCAGAGAACGATATTCGGCTTTAACGGCTACGTCGATCCAAAATCGATCGACGATTATATAGCAATAGGCGGTTACAGCGCGCTTCCCAAGGCCCTGCTCGAGATGACATCGGAAAAGATCATCGACGAGGTAAAGAAGTCTGGCCTACGCGGACGCGGTGGCGGCGGTTTCTTAACTGGTGCCAAGTGGGAGATCTGCGCGGCGCAGGCCGATCAGACGAAATATATCGTCTGCAACGCCGACGAAGGCGACCCAGGCGCATACATGGACAGGTCGGTATTAGAAGGCAATCCACATTCTATCATCGAAGGCATGCTTATCTGCGCCAAGGCAATTGGCGCTTCGCACGCTTACGTCTATGTCAGGAACGAATATCCTCTTGCAGTCGAGAATTTAGGAATAGCGATCGAACAGGCGAGGGAACTTGGCTTGCTAGGCAAAAAAATATTAGGCAGTGATGTCGATTTCGACATCACAGTTAATAGGGGCGGCGGAGCGTTCGTATGCGGTGAAGAAACGGCGCTTTTGAACTCGCTTATGGGAAAAACCGGCGAGCCACACCAAAAGCCGCCATATCCCGCAATAAGCGGCCTGTTCGGCAAGCCGACGATCATTAATAACGTAGAAACATGGGCAAACGTCCCGCTTATCATATCGAAAGGCTCTGCTTGGTTCGCGTCTATTGGCACAGAAAAGAGCAAGGGAACGAAGATATTCTCGCTCGTTGGCAAGATCAATAACACTGGGTTAGTCGAAGTGCCCATGGGAATGACGCTGCGTGAGATCGTTTACGATATCGGCGGCGGAATACTCAAGGACAAGAAGTTCAAAGCGATACAAACAGGCGGCCCTTCTGGCGGATGTTTGCCAGAAGAAAAGCTCGACCTCATGGTCGATTTCGATAAATTAACGGAAGCAGGTTCGATGATGGGAAGCGGTGGCATGATCGTCATGGACGAAAGCACATGCATGGTCGACCTGGCCCGCTATTTCATCGACTTCTTAAAGGGCGAATCTTGCGGAAAGTGCACACCTTGCAGAGAAGGTTTGAAACAGATGTCCGGGATACTTAACCGTATCTGCGACGGCAATGGAACGGAAGCCGACATAGAAACACTGAAGGACATGTCCGAGACGGTGAAAGACGCTTCTATCTGCGCACTCGGCGGAACGGCTCCAAATCCGGTACTTTCCACGATAAAATATTTCAGGAACGAATATGAAGCACACATTCGCGACAAAAAGTGCCTTGCACATACATGCAAGAAGCTGATCAAGTTCGAAATAAATCAAAAATGCACCGGCTGTACAAGGTGCGTAAAGACCTGCCCAACGACTGCGATATCGGGCAAGGTCAAAACAGTTCACAACATAGACCAGGGCAAGTGCATTCAGTGCGGTGTCTGCGTTGACAGGTGCCCATTCGAAGCAATTGACGTAGATTAGAGCAATTTTATGACAAAAGAGATAACCATCACAGTTGACGGCAGAAAAGTTAAGGCAGCGGAAGGTTTATACCTTCTCGATGTCCTAAAGCGGAACAACATTTACGTTCCTTCACTTTGCCACCACGACCAGGTGCACCCTTATGGCGTTTGCAGAATATGCATAGTCGAGATGGAACTAAACGGCCGCCGCAAAGTAATGAGCTCATGTAATCTAAAGATCGCAGATGGCCAGGTATTTCACACAACATCTGAAAAGCTCACCAAAGAGCGTAAGATACTCATGGAACTTATGCTGGCGCGCTCTTCTGGCGCAAAAGAGGTCATTGAGCTTGCGCAGAGATTAGGCGTTGAAGAGACGCGGTTCCCAAAAGAAGATGACGGCTGCATCATGTGCGGCCTATGCGTTAAGGCGTGCGAACAAGTCGTTGGTGTATCGGCTATAGGCTTCGAAAGCCGCGGGCCGAACAGAAAAGTTTCCGCTCCGTTCGATGTAGAGGCTGAACGCTGCATCGGCTGCGGTTCGTGCGTCTTCATCTGCCCCACCAATTTCATAAAGATGGAAGACAAGAACCACGTGCGAAAGATCCCTCTTTGGCATGTTGAGCTCAAGATGAAGCAATGCAAAAGCTGCGGGCCGGACATAGCGCCTGAGAAACAGCTTGAATATATCCGCAATAAAGTAAAACTTCCGGAAAATTTCTTCGATACTTGCCTGAACTGCAGGCCATAATTTTTTGTTTAATATGAAGCTTCGTTTACATCAATTCCTTGCGCGTACCGGCGTCGCGCGAAACAATTTCGATATCATGCAGATGATAAAGAAGGGCCGCGTTCGTGTCGATAAGGACGTCGTTACGGCCGAATCGTTCATCTTCGACACCAATAGGCGCCGCGTCTTCCTTGATGGAAAAGAAATCAATTTGCAGCCAACTAGATACTTTCTGGTGAACAAACCAAAGGGCCACTCTTGCCAGCGCGGCGAATATCCAAACGTCACCGACATTTTAGAAAATATTTTAAAGACCGAACCTGAAGCCATGCGTTCGTTATTTGTAGTTGGCCGCCTTGATCGCGACACCGAAGGCCTCCTTATACTGACGAACGACGGCAAAACGGCTTCAAAGATATTACAGCCGATCGAAAAGATAGAAAAGGAATACGAAGCTGTAATCGACGGTTCGTTAACGCCCGCCGACATCGAAAAACTTGAAGCTGGAGTTACGATCGTTGTAGAGTCCGAAGACTACAAGACCGCGCCGGCCAAGGTAAAACTTGTAAAACGGGTTAAGATACCGATGTCCTGCAAAACCACATCCGTTGCGAGAATTATCATCACCGAAGGCAAGAAGCGGCAGGTGCGCCAGATGTTCGAAGTGGTCGGCCACCCTGTAATTTCGTTAAAGCGCGTCCGAATCGGAACCCTAAAGCTGGAAGATATCGGCGAGAGATGGGTAAAAGAGGTAACGAGAAGCGACGTAATAGACGCAATAGCTTTAGATTGACACTTTTAGCGTTATTTTGTATACGACGGCGGTTCCAAATATCGTTCTTTTACATACTCCGACATAGCTCAGTGGTACCTGCCTGCCTGCCGGCAGGGAGCAGCCGGAGAGTTAAATGATAATGAGTTGTTATTACACATATGCTTTAGTAAGTTTAAATGATGGCAATTTATATATTGGTATAACTAGTGATCCGGAAAGAAGATTGATTGAACATAATAAAGGCCAGGTAAGATCTACAAAGAGCAGACGGCCTTTTAAGCTCTTTTACATCGAGAAACTATCTTCCAGAATAGAAGCCAGGAATAGGGAAAAATTTTTAAAGTCTGGTTGTGGTAGAGAGTTTCTCAAATATATTCCGACATAGCTCAGTGGTAGAGCAGCCGGCTGTTAACCGGCTGGTCGCAGGTTCGAGTCCTGCTGTCGGAGCCAGACGTTTTTGCAAGGGAGCCTTAGGAGCTAATACTTCTAAGGCTTTCTTGTTTCAATAAGTTACAAGTATTCTAAGAAGTTAACGAAAGTTTCATAACTTAAATTTCAAAAATAACCCATTTTCTTTAGTGCTTAATTTTACCAAGGAGTTCTATCCAGTACTCAAAATGACTTTAAAATATCTTTAAAATGTCATTCAACGGGGATTTCTGCGTGTAGTCCGAGCATTCTCTGAAAATTCAGGTTACGCTCTTGGAACGGGTAAATTGTATTATACTCCATGAAAAAGTGCGAATTTCGGGATTGTAGAGGGTCTAACGAAGGGAATTAAGCGGGTTGATCTTTTTTGGCATCGGCCGAATGTTCTTCTTTTCCCATATTCCATCTATCAGAAAATGTTTCGCCAAGCATCTCTTGAAAGCATT
>CAIPVD010000315.1 GCA_903868375.1 uncultured delta proteobacterium | reverse complement strand
GGTCTTTCATATAAAAGATCTAGGCGATGGAAAGAAAAGTGTCTGGACAAGGATAGGATGCGCGTTCGTCAATAAGGACGGCTCGATCAATGCGTTGCTCGAGGCGTTGCCGGTCGATGGCAAGCTACACATCCGCGACCCCAGGCCACCAAAATACAAGGAGTAACAAATGTTCAAGAAGATTGTTCTGGTAGTAGTCGCGCTGGCGATAAGCGCATCGGCTTTTGCCGCCCACAAGCAGTCGACGAAACATATTAGCGGGGTTGTAAATATCAACTCGGCGACAGTTTCAGAGCTGACGCTATTGCCCGGAGTTGGCAAGAGCAAGGCAGAGGCGATCGTTGCGCAAAGGCAGAAGGCGCAGTTCAAGTCTCCGCAAGAGATCACAAAGGTAAAGGGTATTGGTAAGAAGAAGTTCGAAAAGATCCAGCAATACATTGCAGTCGATGGTCCCACCACAGCCAAGGTTGTTAAGTCGCAAGGCAACAGCTAAGGTTTGTCCCTCCGGCCGATCTAAAAGATCCCGCGTCTGATTTTTTCAGGCGCGGGATTTGGCCAATACGACGATATTGTTTTGAAAAACTTCTGCTAATCCCCCGCCTACGGCGATTTCCTGCGAGTTGCCGTGCAGTTGATATCGAACATTGCCGCTCTTTAATGTAGATAGAAGTTTCGTGTGGCCCGTGAGAATTTGCATCTGGCCGAGCGTTCCTGGAAGCGTTACACTTTCCGCTTCGGTGTTAAGTATCTCGCGCTCCTGTGTTATGATGCGCAGGTTCATAAGGTCTTTGCCTTTTCTATCGCCTCTTCTATGGCTCCGACCATAAAGAACGCCTGCTCCGGAAGATTATCATGTTTCCCTTCGCAAACCTCTTTAAAGCTCCTGATCGTATCGGCGAGCTTCACATATTTGCCAGGAACTCCAGTGAACTGTGCGGCTGTTGAGAACGGCTGCGATAGGAAACGTTGTAACTTTCTTGCGCGGGCGACGATCTGCTTGTCTTCATCTGAAAGCTCATCAACGCCTAGAATTGCGATGATGTCCTGCAGATCTTTATATCGCTGGAGTATTCGCTGTACCTCGCGCGCCACTTTATAATGTTCTTCACCTAAGATTTCGGCGGAGAGTATTCGCGATGTGGAATCTAAAGGATCGACCGCCGGATATATACCTAGGTCAACGAGCGACCTTGATAGAACGGTTGTTGCATCGAGGTGAGAAAATGCCGTTGCGGGTGCCGGGTCTGTTAGGTCGTCGGCGGGAACGTATATCGCCTGAACGGAGGTGATGGATCCGTTTCTTGTAGATGTGATCCTTTCCTGCAACTCGCCCATCTCCGTTGCAAGGGTCGGTTGATATCCGACGGCCGACGGCATGCGGCCAAGAAGAGTTGAAACTTCGCTTCCGGCCTGCGTGAATCTGTAGATATTGTCGATGAAGAGAAGGACGTCTTGCCTTTCTTCGTCACGGAAATATTCGGCAACTGTCAGAGCGGAGAGCGCCACACGCGAACGCGCCCCAGGAGGCTCGTTCATCTGCCCATAAACTAACGCGGCCTTTTCTATAACGCCGGAAGATTTCATCTCGAGCCAGAGGTCATTCCCTTCGCGGGTTCGCTCCCCTACTCCCGCAAATACCGAATAGCCGCCGTGGTGCATGGCGACGTTGTTGATAAGCTCTGTCAGCACCACCGTTTTGCCGACGCCTGCGCCGCCAAAGAGGCCGATCTTTCCGCCCTTAAGATAAGGCGCTAAGAGGTCGATCACTTTAATGCCCGTCTCGAACATTTCGAGTTCGGTCGATTGCTCTTGGAAAGAAGGCGACGGCCTGTGAATTGGATAGAATTTTTTTGCGTTCACGGGCCCCATCTCGTCTACGGGCTCGCCGATTACGTTCAAAATCCGTCCCAGCACCTCTTTCCCGACCGGCATTTGAATTGGAGCCTCCGTGTTTAGGACGTCCATCCCGCGTTTTAATCCGTCCGTTGTATCCATCGAAATGGTGCGGACCGTGTTTTCACCCAAGTGCTGTGCGACCTCGACGACCAGGTTCCATTCGCCGCTGCCAATGATAGGATTCGTGATCTTTAGCGCGGTGTAGATCTCCGGCAGTAGCGTGTCGTCCGGAAATTTGACATCGACCACCGGTCCTATCACCTGCGTTATCTTGCCCTTTGGGGCTGTTTGAATTTCCATAACATGTTTCCTTTTATTTTAGTGCCTCTGCACCGCCAACGATATCGACCAGTTCCCTTGTGATCGCTGCTTGGCGCGCTTTGTTGTATTGCATTGTAAGTAGGCCGATCAGGTCGCCCGCGTTCTTAGTTGCCTTTTCCATGGCCACCATTCTGGAGAGAAGTTCCGCCGCAGCCGATTCTAAGTACGCTAGCCGGAAACTCGACGATATCGTTTCATTTATAACGAGATCTACGACTTCTTCTTTCGTAGGCTCGTAGATATAGTCGATCCCGTATCTCTTTTTTACGTCCGGCGGCGTTGCTGGCAAGAGCCGTTTAAATATTACGGGATCTGCCGATGCGCCTTTGAATTGGTTGTAGGCGAGTAACGCCTGGTCGCATTCGCCGCTTGAATATTTTCCTACAAGGCTTGCGATTTCGTCCGCGATCAAAGCATCCATTTCGGGTTTGCCAATGCCTGTGAATTCTTTTGCTGCAAGAAGCCCCTGCCGCTTTAAATAACCCTTCCCCTTCTTGCCGAAGACGTGGCAGTTGACCGATACGCCTTCGGCTTTTTTGGATGATATAAATGAGGCAACTTTTTTAAAGAGATTTTCGTTGAAGGTTCCGCAGAGCCCTTTATCAGATGAAAAGATGACTAACTCTACAATCTTCTTTGTATCGCCGTGTTCGGCGATTAGCGGATGCGTTAGCCCGTCATTTCTTTTAATTATCTCGGAAAGTATACGCGTACACTC
>CAIPVD010000314.1 GCA_903868375.1 uncultured delta proteobacterium | reverse complement strand
TAGTAACGGCGTAAGTTCTTCCGCAATGTGTCCGGCGCCGAATACGATGACCTTCTTTGGTTGTGCGAACGGTTCGAAGAAGAGTTCGACGCTTCCGCCGCAGCACTGGCCAAGAAGGGGGCCGAGGGGATATTCTTTTGCTACAGCCGTTCCACTTTGCAGAATCTCCAGCGCATCTTTAATTGCCTGATGCTCCAGCGCACCGCCGCCTATTGTGCCGGATATGCTGCCGTCCACGCGCACTAGCATCTTGGAGCCGACATGTCTCGGTGCCGAACCGGATGTTTTTGTGACAGTTATGAATACGAAACCGTTAGTCATTTGTTCAATTTCCTTGCAACAAGCTCCACCGCATCAAATATTTGCTGATATCCAGTGCAGCGGCACAGATTTCCTTGCAATGCGCGTTTTATCTCATCGCGCGTGGGCTTTGGATTTTTATCAAGCAGCACCTTCGTTGCCAGGACCATTCCCGGCGTGCAAAAACCACATTGAATGGCGTTCGCTTCTATAAAAGCCTCCTGGATAGGGTGCAGCTTTCCGTTCGCAGCCATTCCTTCGATCGTGAGAATTTTGTCGGTTTCTTTCAGCTGCGAAAGTTTCACTTTGCACGCGCGCTTGACCTGCCCATTGATAAGCACCGTGCATGTTCCGCACAGGCCGATATCGCAGCCGCGCTTGGTGCCGGTAAGGTGGAGCTCGTTGCGGAGGACGTTCAGCAACGTTTCATCCGCGTTCGCTTTTGATTCATAATGTATGTTGTTTATGTAAAGCTTCATAATGATGTGTCATTGCGAGCCCCTGCAAGGGGCGTGGCAATCTCCTTCACACAGTTGTGTTTGGGAGATTGCTTCAGTCGCTTATGCTCCTTCGCAATGACAGAGCTGTTCTTATAGTCTCCGCCTTTATCGGCGTTTCTCTAAAACGAACACCGGTTGCATAATAAAGTGCGTTCGCTATCGCTCCGCCCATTAGCTCGTTCACCGGTTCGCCTAAAGCCTTCGCCCCCCAAGGGCCCGCCGGATCTCTGTTCTCAACGATCAGCGCTTCCATTTCAGGGACTTCCGCCGACGTTACTATCCGATATTTATCGAAGTTCAGGTTCTGGATCACGCCTTCTTTGTGGATTATTTCTTCCTTTAAGCCAAATCCCATTCCCATTACCATTCCGCCGAAGATTTGGCCCTTTGCCATCTCTGGGTTTATAGCTTTGCCCATGTCGTGAGCGCCAAGCATCTTTTTAACTCGCACCTTGCCCGATTTTCCTTCGACTTCCAACTCGACAACCTGGCACCCGTAAACATAGGTGAAATAAGCGTTTCCCTGGCCCGTTGTCTCTTCCCAGGAAACTGGCGGGCCTTGCCAAGTGCCTAGCGCATGAAGTTCTATGTTCATTGAATGGCATGCAGAAACTATATCTTCAAAAGATGAATGGGCGCCGATATTTTTGGCCACAGGCGCCATCTTTTCTTTTATCTGGCGAACGGCATCTATCACGGCATTGCCGCCGACAAGCGTTCCGCGCGAAGCAACCGTTGGGCATGAATCGGGAACCGACAACGTATCAACATCTTTGTAGATGATCTTCTCGACCTCGACGCCAAGCTCTTTAGCGCAGATATTCGCCATGACCGTTTTAAGCCCCTGGCAATTTTCTGCAACACCGACTTCCAGTTCGACCTTTGCATCTGGCGTTATTTTTATGATCGCCGCGCAGAAATCTTTTCCTTCGTGACCAAGCGAGACGCCGCGATATGAGCATGCCATGCCAATGCCGTAGTAATTTCCGTTAGCATCTGGCGCGCCGCGCGAACATTTGCCGAACTTTTCGTTCCAGTCGAATTTTTCGAGAGCGGCGTTTACAACCTCGGCTATCGCAACTTTATGGTTGTCGAATTTCTGGCCGGTGTGCGTGGTGCAGCCTTGCGTGAAGAAATTCTTGCGCCGGAACTCTATCGGATCTGCGTTTATTTCCGCTGCGAGCTCGTCGATGAACGATTCGATGGCGAAATTTATCTGTGGGCTGCCAAATCCGCGCATCGCGCCGGTGAACGTGTTGTTCGTATATACCGCGTATGAATCGCACTTAACGTTCGGATAGATATATGGGCCCGTGCATTGCACTGTGGGGCGCCAGATGACGAACGGCGATGTCGAGCAATAAGCGCCTGCATCTGCCACGATGTTTGCCTCTAAAGCCTGCAACTTGCCATCTTTCGTGACGCCGGCCTTGAATTTTACATGGAACGGATGACGTTTATAGCTTTCGCGCACCGATTCCTCGCGCGTGTAAATTATTTTCACAGGCCGTTTGGTCTTTAACGTAATTATCGCGGCGCGCGCGCAGATGATGGATATCGTGTCGTCCTTGCCGCCGAATCCACCGCCAAGCGTTGTTTGAATTATCTGAACTTTATTCACAGGTAAGCCGGTTGCCCGTGCCGTGAACTTTTGCGCGGTGAAAGGGTGCTGCATTCCGCCACGAACGGTTACCGAACCATCCGCGTTTGCGATGGCAACGCAACCCTCTGGTTCCAAGTATGCGTGCTCGACGTGTTGCGTCTTGTATTCGCGTTCGATTATCTTATCGCTTTTCTTAAATCCGGCGTCTGTATCTCCATGCCGAACGGGATAATGGCAGCAGATGTTGTTTTCTCGTTCTGGATGTATCTTCGGAGCACCCGGTTTCATGGCATCGACTGGAGAGAATAGGGCAGGTAGCGGTTCAAATTTGATATCAACTTTATCGCGCGCTTCTCTTGCGGCTTCTAACGTTTCGGCGGCTATCATCGCAACAACGTCGCCGCTGTATCGCGTGACATCTTTCGCAAATATATAATGATCTTGAACCACGCCGCCGGTGCGAAGCTCGCCCGGGACATCGCTCGCGGTAAAGATACCAACGACACCGCGCACGACTTTTGCCTTCGCGGTATCAATTGAAATGATCTTTGCATGAGGATGTGGCGCAAATAAAGGCACGGCATAGATCATATCCGGAAGAAATATATCTTCCGCATATATAGCTGCCCCCGTTACTTTTTCAATCGCATCAATACGCCGGACCATGTTTCGCTTTTAGGCTGGCAATACCCAAAACTCAAGTGGAATCTATTTGCAAGCGAGAGAGGTAGCCGCTGTCATTTACAAAATTACAGCTTGACCACTGCCGCATAAAATGTAATCCATTGTCAACAGATGATGGCTAAAAAAAGGAGCGTCTATGAGCAAACCGGTGACGGCGGCTGCGGGAAATGTTGAAGCGTTTAGACAATGTATGCAAGTCAGTATGAAGAGAGTTGCTTCAACTTGCGATCCTCACGGTGAAGATATTTCTAATTCAACGGTAACCGTATGTACCGCTGGAAGTCAGGACGAATTCATTTATTTGGAACAACCCGATAACGACAACGAATGTAGAAGTGTGAGCGGTTTGCCTGGATTCGTTTCAACGAAAGATCCAGATAACGCAGGCAAACGGATGGCGGAACTCTTTCAAGCTTTAGTGAAAGGGCAAGCTAAATATGCATCCTTCGAACCAGGTTGTGGACAAAATTCAGATTGTGAAGTTGGAAAGATCGAGATGAAATTTTTAAGAGAAATGCCGTCTGATACCACATTGAGAAGCACTTATCGTGGCTGAAACATTTTGGGATTACCAATAAGTCGGTATCATCAAAATAACCATTTACTTTTCCAGCACCGTCAAATATTCTGCCTGTCATGAAAGCAATGGCACTAGATGTTGGGGAAAAGAGGATCGGCGTCGCGGTGACCGATCCTTCGATGATGTTCGCGCAACCGCTTGCCGTTATCCAGCGGAAGAACCTGACCTACAATCTTAAGCACATCTTCACTATGGTGAAGGACAATAAGATCGATGTGCTGGTCTTTGGGCTTCCGCTCAACGACGACGGCGTTCCAACACCGCAGGCAAAGCGAATCCTTGAACTAAAAGAAAAGACCGAAGGCTATTTTAAACACAATCATGTCGATAACGTTCGCTTTGAAACCTTCGACGAAACGATGACCACGCGCGATGCGCACGAAGAGATGAAAGATGCCGGCGTCAAACATTCGCAGCGAAAGACCGTGATCGATAAGATGGCCGCCGCGGTGATATTGGAAAGCTGGATGGAATCGAAGAAATGCGAAAAATAATTGTCATTTTTTTCGTCTTGGCCGTTATTGCCGGCATTAGCGCCGCCGCGCTGCTTGGTTTTGCCTATTATTCGCTTCAAACCTCCGTCCATCACGAAACCGCTACGTTCGCGATAGAGAAGGGGACGCCGCTTATAATGATATCGGAGCAGTTAAGCCGCGCCGGCGTAATAAATAATTCAACCTTGTTCGCCCTATACACACGCCTAACGCGCGCCGATCGAAGGATAAAGGCGGGTGAATACGAATTTACAGATGGGCTTTCCGCAAGAGATATACTGCGAATGCTAGTGAACGGCGAATGCAAGCTCTACAAAATAACGCTTATCGAAGGCTGGACCATTCAGCAGATGGCCGATTATTTAAGCGCGCAGCCATTTGCGTTCCCATCGTTTAAAGACGCATTTGTTGGCGCTGCGCACGATAAATTCTTCGTCAGGTCGCTAGGTATCGATGCCGATTCGCTGGAAGGCTTTCTTTTCCCGAACACATATTTCATCGAACGCCCGCGAACGGCAGAATGGCTACTTACAAGGCTTGTCTCTGAATTCAATAAGATATGGACGCTCGAGTTCGATGCCAGAACGCAGGAGTTGGGGCAAACGAGATATAAGATCGTCACACTTGCCTCGATCATCGAAAAAGAGACCGGCGCCGATGCGGAACGCCCGATGGTTGCATCCGTTTTTTACAATCGCATCAAGAAGGGGATGCTGCTGCAGACCGACCCGACCGTTATCTATGGATTAAAGGATTATAATGGGAACATAACCAGGGCCGACCTTTCTAATCCGCACGCCTACAATACCTACGTCCATGCAGGTTTGCCGCCTGGGCCTATCTCAAATCCGGGGCTAGCTTCCATTAAAGCGGCTCTCTGGCCCGCGCAAACGGATTATCTATATTTTGTGTCTAAAAATGACGGAACCCATCAGTTCAGCAAAACCCTCGCCGAACATTCACAGGCAGTGAACAAATTTCAGAAACATAAATGAATATGTAGTTCTCACACTTTGGCTAATCCTACATAATGTCTATTCCACGACCCTAGTATTGTTTTGCGTTCTAGGAAACTTTCGGGTCCTGCCGCCGAACAGCCCCAATTTCGGCATCGCCAACAGATTTTCATTGCACACGGCGATTCTTTGGGTGTTTGGCTGCTGGCG
>CAIPVD010000313.1 GCA_903868375.1 uncultured delta proteobacterium | reverse complement strand
GTCGCAACCGGTCGACCAATTCATGACAAAATCGGAGCGCGCTCGCAGATGCCGTCCACCCACACCCATACCACCGCTTAGGTTAAAAGCAGTGGAAGCTTTTTATGAATTGTAAAACTTTTGGGTGACGCCGAACGGGGCGCCCCAATTTGCGCCACAGCCAAACACCCAAAGAATCGCCGTGTGCAATGAAACTCTGTTGGCGATGCCGAAATTGGGGCTGTTCGGCGGCAGGACCCGAAAGTTTCCCGAACCAAGAAAATATTGGGTCGTGGAATAGACATTTTGTCAATGAGCATTACTTCATCAGCAAGAATGCTCTGATGAAGCCGTCGATATTTCCGTCCATCACCGATTGGACGTTTCCCGATTCGAATCCGGTGCGGTGGTCTTTTACCATTTGATATGGCTGAAAGACGTACGATCTTATCTGCGAGCCCCAGGCAATTTCTCTCTTTTCATTTTCTATCGTGTCGCGCTCTTTCTGCTTCTTGTCCATCTCGAGGTCATATAGCTTCGCCTTCAAGATGCGCATTGCGGTCGCCTTGTTCTGATGCTGGCTTCGCTGGTTCTGCGAGGCAACTACGATTCCGCTTGGAAAGTGAGTTAAACGAACCGCAGAATCGGTCTTATTGACCTTCTGGCCGCCGGCGCCTCCCGACCTGAACGTGTCGATTCGAAGGTCGTCGTCATTTATGACGATATTTATATCTTCTTCGATGTCGGGGAGAACGAACACGCTGGCAAAACTTGTATGGCGCCTTTTGTTCGCATCGAACGGCGATATTCTGACAAGCCTATGAACGCCTGTCTCCGCCTTTAAATGTCCGTAGGCAAATGCCCCATCGATAGTTAGCAACACGCTTCTAAAGCCTGCGCCATCGCCTTCGGTGAAATCTACCACTTCGTTCTTGTACCCATGTGCGTCGGCCCATCTTCTGTACATACGAAGCAAAAGATCTGCCCAATCGCAGGCCTCTGTTCCGCCAGCGCCCGCGTTTATCTGTAAAATTGCGCCCGCAGGATCGGTTTCGCCAGAAAGCATTTGCCGGAATTCGATATCGGCCGCTTCGGTTTCTACTCTTAAAACTTTCTCGTCAGCCTCTTTTAAGAGTTCGGCGTCTTCCGTGTCGCCCATTAATTCTAGAATGGCGGCGATATCTTCCGAATGCTTTACAAGCGAATTGAATCCGTCGGCCTCGGCCTTAAGAGTATTTAGCTCTTTTAAGACGACCTTTGCCTTCGATTGGTCCTGCCAAAGACCTTCTGAATGGGATTCTGCTTCGAGTTCTTTTAGACGCGCTTCTTTTCTAGCGAGGTCAAAGATGCCCCCGGAGCTCGGAAAGCTTCTTCGATATTTCGGAATGTTTGTTCTTTAGTTCGTTCAGTGTCATTTATCGTTTCCTCTTAATGATAGTTAGCCCTATTAAAAGCAATGAAGCGAAGGCACATGCCCACGCAAAGAAATCGCCGTACTTAGCGTAAATGGTCAGATCGCTGTCGAGATTTACGTGCGAAACCAGAAGACCTTTTTCAAATATATCGGTGTGCGATAGCACCCTACCGGTCGGGCTTACAAGAGCCGTCACACCTGAATTTGCCGACCTTATCAGCCATCGCCGGTTCTCAACTGCCCGAAATACGGATATTGCGAGATGCTGGAAGGCGGCAGAAGATTCGCCATACCACGCGTCGTTCGTTATAACCGCTAGCAGATTTGCTCCGTTATTTACCAGCGCACGCGATATTTCCGGAAAGACGTCTTCGTAACAGATAAGGCCGCCTATTTGATAACCATCTGTGTAAAGAGGTTTAAGCGTTTCGCCAGGGACAAAGTTGCCGACGAGCGACACAAGTTTTCTCACGAAGAAAAGGATCTTCTTGTATGGGACATATTCGCCAAACGGCACGAGATGAAATTTGTCGTACCTGCCAACAACGT
>CAIPVD010000312.1 GCA_903868375.1 uncultured delta proteobacterium | reverse complement strand
TTTATTTCACGAACCTTATCTGCGATCCCATGCTCCACCAAAGTTATCCTATTAGCTCCGAACGTATTCGTTTCGATGACATTTGCGCCTGCATTCAAGTAATCCTCATGGATGGAACGGATAACCTCGGGCGCTATTAGATTTAATTCTTCGTTACATTTGGCGTTTGGATTTTGAACTTTATCATTCCATCGCGAAGCGATGACTGTTCCCATGGCGCCGTCAAAAATGATCGGACGCCCCGATCTTAGCAATTTCTGAAAATTCATGAGGCTTTACATAACACGAAGAGCCGGTGAATGGCAAGTTACTGGCGGTTTTTTCTTCTGGTACCTATCAGTGCTGCGGGCAGTCCGAATATCAGCATGTCTAAAAGCCATCCCGCGCCATTTACGGAAACGCTTGGGTTCAAGCTACAATCTCCGCCAACGTGTGACGCGACAACGGCGCTACTACCCGAAACAGCGGGATCTGGCGTGATGGTTATCGGCGAACTTCCGTCCGTGCTACTTTGAATGGATGGAAATTGATCGCTGATATCTTTGGTGCCGTCACCATCCGTATCGGCAGAATCAAGAGGGATCTCGGTGGTTTGGTTAAATATAGCGTTCGTAACGGTCGCGACTAGGCTCTTTATTATTATGTTTCCATCTTGAGGCTTGCTCAAGTCTATGATGCCGGTCTCTGCCAACGCTGTCGCGCCGTCGTTCGTAAAGAATTGTATCTTGATCTTTGAACTTGAGGTCAGAGAGTCCTTCGAAGTTGAAAGGCTGCACGTGAATGACTGTGACGCCGTGCCCGTATCATAAGTGTCGCTATCGTTATCGCAATAATCCGAATATTCATCGACGGTAATATCGGCGCTATGTTTTAAAGCTACATCGCTCCCCGTGCTAAAATCGACCACCTTGACCTTAACATATGACGTATCGGTAGTGGCAACATATCCACTTACTATGTAGAAATCGCTGACCATGCCGCCGCCAAAATCGCTGTTCTTAAAAAGGCTGATAACCAGATTATTAAGCCCTGTTGGAGCGATAAGCGATGACCCAGCGGGTGTAGTTGTTGTAGTACCGCCCGTTGTCGTGCCGCCCCATAAGTCTATTGCATATACAGTAGACGAACCGATCAGTGTTACCAATGTCAATGCAACGATTAAGACCCCTTTAAATTTGTTCATAAGTTACCTCTGGCCACATAGAGAGCAAACAGCGTGCCATTACATGTACGCTACGGCAAAAGGGGGAAATGTCATTATTTTCAACTGGTTAGGTGGGTGATGCCAGGTCTGATTCATAACTGGCGCGAGACGATCTGGGACTTTAAAGCCGCATGTTAGGACTTTTATCCCAGGGAACGCTTACTCATTGATATACACAGAAGGGATCCTTCCTCTACCGGCGCAAACCGGGCATTTATCTTTCACGCCAAAGGTATCAAACATAGAGCGGCTATAACATTCTTGTTCGTAGGTATGGTCGCCGTACCTGAAATGGGCCAGTTCATGGGCAAACGTCTGAAGTATCTCTTTATGGGAAAGGGCAACCGCCTTCCTCTTCATTCGCTTCTTTCCGCGGACCATTATTATCTTATGCGTGGCAAGCGTTATCGTTCTTGTGCCCTGGTCGCAGGTTCCCCACACCCGCTGTTCCCTTCTGGGCGTATGTTTCCAGGACCTGATCCTAAGCGGCATCGTAATGCCGGGCATCTTTTTCTTTGCCTTGCGCAAATACCTCTCTATCCACGCAAGGGACGGCGATATTGTTGGTTTATGAAAGACGAACTTTTTCTTGAAGCATAACATATTTATATTTAACGACATTTTGGCCCATAAAGCAAAAAAATAATTTTCTTGACGAAAGCGGCCATAAAATAGATAAGTTCGCCGCGTTTTAACGCTTTCGAAATAACCAAAAAACGGATAACCAACAACCATATGATAGAGGTAAGATTTCACGGTAGAGGCGGTCAGGGCGCGGTTACAAGTGCAGAGCTTACGGCACTCGCGGCCATTGAAAAAGGGAAGTATGCCCAATCGATGCCGTCGTTCGGCCCAGAGCGAAGAGGCGCACCTGTTCAGGCATATTTAAGGGTATCTGAAAAAGAGATACGCATCCGCGCCGAGATACAAGAGCCGAACGTGGTCGTGGTATTAGACCCAGGCCTACTCGAGGTGATCGACGTTTCTGCAGGACTCAAGAAAGACGGCGTTATCGTCGTCAACTCCAGCAAGACACCGGAAGAGATCCGAAGGCAATTCAATTTCAAGGCGCGTATCGCCTGTGTCGACGCAAACAAGATCGCTCACGAAGTTTTGGGAGTTCCAATCACAAACACAACCATGATCGGCGCCTTTTTAAAGGCGACCGACATATTAAAGCCAGAGGATATAAAGGGCCCCATCAACCATCGCTTCAACGCCAAATTGGCGGAAAAGAACATAAGAGCAATGGAAGAAGCCTATAAACACACGAGTGTAGGTTAAAAAATGGCAAAAACTTGGAAAGAATTACCGGTAGGAAATATCGTTTTCGAGCCAGGAAGCGCCCGTGAATATAAAACTGGCGACTGGCGCAGCCAACGCCCAATATGGGACCAGGAAAAATGCATCAAGTGCGGTGCATGTTATATGTTCTGCCCCGAAGGCGCCATTTCAATGAACGAAGAAGGCTACGCTGTCGTAGATCTTTATTTCTGCAAGGGTTGCGGCATCTGCGCCCGCGAATGTTGGACGGGATGTTTCAAAATGCTTGCAGAAGACGAAGCAAAACTAAAAGAAGGAAAGAAATAAATGGGCAAACGAGTTGGAATAGAAGTTTCTCTGGCCGTATCGCAAGCCGTTAAGGCTGCAAACGTAGATGTCATCGCTGCTTACCCGATCACACCTCAAACTCACATCGTTGAAAGCTTGGCCGAACTTGTGGCAGAGGGCGAGATCAATGCGGAATCCATAACGGTCGAAAGCGAACACTCTGCAATGAGCGCATGCCTTGGCTCATCGGCCGCTGGCGCCAGGACATTTACTGCAACATCCGGCCAGGGCCTGGAGCTAATGCACGAAGTGGTTTTCGTTGCGGCTTCAATGCGGCTACCTATCGTTATGGCGGTCGCAAACCGTGCATTAACTGGCCCACTTTCAGTTTGGGGCGATCATTCAGACGTTATGGCTTGCCGCGACGTTGGATGGATACAAATTTTTTGCGAAAACGGCCAAGAGGCATACGACCTAACGCTTTGGTCGTTTAGATGCGCCGAAGACCACCGCGTTCTATTCCCGGTCATGATAAATTTGGACGGCTTCCACTTAACACATGTGGTCGAGCCGATCATCTTGGAAGAGATCGAAAAGGTGAACGAATTTTTACCGAAGAACAATTATCCTTACCCGCTCGACCCAAGAAAACCGCTCACAATGGGAGCTTTCGGACCTCCGATAATTTATACTGAAGCAAGGAAGGCGCAGGAAGTGG
>CAIPVD010000311.1 GCA_903868375.1 uncultured delta proteobacterium | reverse complement strand
TCTGGATGAGTGCCGCGCTCGCCGCATAGAACATGGCATAATATGCCTTTGACATGCTGTCACCAAAATGGCCGTTGTCGATAAGGGTCTTGGTGACCACCAAGGCTTCATCCGCGCGCTCCAATAATTTAGCGACTTCTTCCTTTAGGCCGCCTGCCATAGTGGCACCCCTTCCGATTCAATTTCCTTCTCAAATGAATAACCCGCATCCAGCAACTTCGCAAAATTGTCTTCTTCCATAAAATGGAGAGATATAAGCCTCGTGAATCCATCTTCTTCCATGGCCATATATGCTATCTTTCGTACAGTATCTTTTACCGTAACGTTTGCGGATTTAGACAGCACAATAACATCGATGTCTGACGTAGATGAAGCCGTACCAGTTGCCACCGATCCAAAAACAATGATCCTGGAAACGCCTTCTATTCTTTTGGATTCAAGAATGTGAAGAAACCTTCGTAGAACAGCAAACTTATTTAAAATATTTTTCGGCGACATGCGCGGCACTATATATGTTAATATTGACATCCGCAATAGTTTTCATCTTGCATGTGGCTGAAGCTATAGCGGAAACAAAAAGGGCCGAAAGGTTGATGCCCTTTCGGCCCAATGATTATTTACTATTTCTCAACTGACTATTGAACAAATACTGGACACACACCTTCATAAGCATCCACTACGCAATTATCGTGCTGGTGTGCGAGATCAGATAACTGCGGGACTACCTTAAAGGAAGTGCATTTAATGGCGCTCGGTTGCACAAGGCCATCCATGATAATAACTAGTTCGAATGAGTAAGGATCTTTTGATTGATCGGGTGGCAAAGGCTCATGGGATTCAAATTGGAAAAAATTACTACTTTCATTCATACCTCTATCGGTAACTATGGTACACATGTCATAGGTCCTTTTAAAAGGTTTGGCATCCCAAAAATTGGCGGTACCATAGATAGCCCTTATATGCAGTGGCACTACATTACCATTTTTAAACGCAGGTGAATCGTAGGGAAAACCCTCAACATGTCCAACAACGCTTATCTTATCGCCAATCACACCATCATGCCCTTTATAAAAGCAAGCCTGACCAAAACGGAAACTTACATTTGCAGGTTTTAGATCATCGCAGCCAAAGATGAAATCATTTTCGGCTTGTGCCTTCATAACATCAACTGCCTGCTGCGGTACTGGTGCCGGTGTAGCAACAGCCTTTGGAATTGTTACAGCTGGTGCCGTCAGAACTGGTGTTGATGTTGTGGTTCGAGCAGCCGGTGCAGCGGCTACAGCCGTTTTTACTGTCGGTTGCACAGTTGTTGCTGCCATGACAACCATCGGCAGAGCGAGAACTGCGAGAACTAACACTGACCTAACAATTGCTTTCATCATATATGCCCCTTTGTTCGGGCGATGGACTCCGATTAGCCATCGCATAATTTAAACGTGATTCCCGCTTTCGCGGGAACGACAAACACTCTATAATGCAAAAAAGATACCAACCGGCACTTAGGATTAACTATTTGATTTGATTTGATTTGATTTGATTTGATTTGAACATTATCGATTCGAGAATTTAACCGAAAACCGTCAAAAAAGCGAGCTTAATATCTGCGAAAAGATATCAACCTGCATTTTGGTCGAATTCTTCGAACCGGAGGTGTCGATTATAAAATCGGACATCCCTTCCTTTATATATAGCGGCAGCTGAAATGCCGATCTTCCCTTGAATCCTCGTTTTTTGCAGCGCCGCCTTTCTTCACGCGCCCTGCACGATGCCACAATGTTCAAGTCCATCTTCTTATGCCAGCCTATTTCGAAGAGAAGTGGAATTTCTATGATCAGATATTTTTCGCCGGCCCGCTCTAAAATCTCTGCCATTTTTTTACATTCCGTAAAGATCGCCGGATGAAGAACGTGTTCGAGCTTCCTTTTCAACGCCTTTGCCTTTGCCGATCGATTGAATATCGCGGCGGCAACTTTTTCCCTGTCTATATCCCCATTCTTTGCAAGAATGCGATCGCCAAAGATATGCACGATCTTCTTATACTCGGCGCTCCCCTTCTTCATTAAACGATGCGCGATCTTATCGGTATCTACACTCGGGAAACCAAGGCTTGCGAACATAGACGCCACCGTCGATTTGCCGGTCGATACGCCGCCGGTTAATCCGATCAATTTTATTTTTCTTCTTTTTTGCATGAGATCATCGCTTCTTTCATCTTAAGTAGCGTGTCTATTAAGGGCCACACCGCCGTTTCACCGTAGGCGCCAATCTCCGTGATTAAGCTGATCGTCTCCGTTTCCTCTTTTGCTTCTAACATCTTGATGATGAGCCCTGTGATATCGTCCCACTCTGGAGTTAACTTTGCGTGGACCATTTTTAGCATCTTGTTCTGTTCCACCTGGTCTTCCATGACCTTCCAAACATCATCTACAAAATCGTTCACGGTAAAATCATTTTTTTTCTTTGCCATATACTTCCTTTCTTTAGTCGTTAATCGCTTTTTCGGCAACCTTCAACAGTTCTTCCTTCGTGTTCCGCTCCGGCTCATCTAGAACAAGCTCGACAAGCTGCTTGATAATATTTCCCATCTTCGGCCCAGGCTTAAGACCCAGTTCCATAAGATCGTGCCCGTTTATCGCCAGGTCTTTAGGCCCGAACGGCGGCTTCTTTGCCAGCTCTTCGATAATGCGCTTCTTAAGTTTTAATACACCGCCAACGCCTGCCGGATATTTGCCGCCACGATTGTCTGCAATGCGCAAATCTATAAGCTTTAATATCAGATCCTTGCCCACCTTGGCAACGAATCTTCGAATTGCCTTATCGGAGAAGAACGATTTGGTCTCGAACATGTGGTCTTCGATAAGAGTTAGGACGTTTTCGGGATTTATCCCAAGCGTTGTGACCTTAAGTTGTTCCAGCCGCTTCTTCGCGATCCGCTTCGAAACTATCTGATGCCCAAAAAATGCGATCCTCTTCTGTTCAGGCACAAAGCGCGCGGTCTTTGCCTTGCCTACGTCGTGAAGCAGCGCCGCAAACATAAGTTCAAGGTCGCCCTTGTTGTCGATTATCTTGTCGCTTGCCGCGGCGTCGAGTACGATCATCGTGTGTTTATAGACGTCGTGGCCCTTGTCCTGCTGAATTCCCTTCGTCGCCGCTATCTCTGGGAAGAGATGAGGAAGTATACCGCAGCTCTCCATGATATCGAATCCGATCGAAGGTTTTGCCGCCATGAACAACTTGCGAAGCTCTTCGACGACGCGTTCGCTTGAAACTGTCTTAATTAGCGCCGCATTCTTTGTCATGCTGTTCAACGTTTCCGGTTCGATCTCGAAACCAAGGCGCGCAGAAAACTGAACGGCTCGTATCAAACGCAGAGGATCTTCTTTGAACGTTTCGGCAAAGACCTGCCTTATCTGTTTCTTCTTAAGGTCTTCTCTTCCGCCGAACGGGTCGACAAGTTCACTTGTCCGGACATTTCTGGCCATTGCATTCACGGTAAAATCGCGGCGGGAAAGGTCGACTTCAACAGGCAATGTATGATCGTACGTCACTTCGAAATCGCGATGGCCTTCGCCTGTTGAAATCTCTTTTCTTGGAATAGCGATGTCGAAAGTTATTTCCGGTTCTTTGAACGGTGTAAGCTTTAAGACGCCGAACGATTTTCCCACGAACGTAACCGAGCCATATGGCTTTAAAAGCCCCGATAGTTTGTCCAAGGGGATGCCAGTAACAAGGAAATCACGGTCTTTATGCGGAACGCCAAGGAAGGAATCGCGGACGGACCCGCCCACTTCATAAACTATTCCTCCGGCATCAAAGATTGCTTTTTCGAACATTAGTCTTCGATATATTTTTTAATTTTCAGGTTCTTGGTGAGTTCGGACATCCAACTACGGAAATATTCCTGTTCCGCCGTTATATTGGATGACTTAATAAATTCATCCTTGTCTTTTTCCCACTGCGAGTCGATCGGCCTATCTACAGAAATAAGCTTTACGGTGTACCATTTGCCGCCGACATTGTATGGGCCTGTGTTTGCGCTTGCTATTTTGAAGATATTCTCCAGCACCGAAACATCCGGTTCAGATGGGAAGATCTGGCCGTTCTCGGAGATCTTTATCGGCCCGACCTTTTTGGACTTGCCTCCGCTCTTTGTCTTTGCGGCGTCTTCGCTGTCGTATTCGGCCACTTCAAATGTCCATTTTGTCCTGTCGAGATTATAAAGTTCGTGCGCGTCGGCAACTTTCGCGAACGATCCGAAGACATCCCTTACTTTTTCGCCGGTGATATCGTTCGCCACCAGGTCTTCGTAATCGACGTTATATTTTTGAGCAAAGTAAGGCAAAAAGCGCTGTTTGTACAGGTACGGATCGAACTTTCCAGTTTCGTCTTTGGCAACGGGAGAATTGCGAATGGCTTCGACAAGCTCGGTTCTCGACGGTTCCAGCCCCAATTTATCGCCAAGCGATTTAATTACCGTCTGCTGGATAAGCTGGTTCAAGGCTGTTAAACGAACGTTCTTTTCCAAACCCTCTGGCAAAGGTTCGCCTTCGGGCTGTTTGAACATCTGAACGAACATTCTCTTTGTGTTCTCGTAGGCCAGATTATATTCCGGACGGGAAATTACCGTACCATTTACCTTTGCCACGATCTTAGCGCCTTTACCGCCGCCACTGTATCGCTGCGAGATCCTGTTATAGCCAAAGAAGAAAACGAATACGATAATAATAATGCCGAAGATAACCTTTACTCCCCAGTCTGCCGCTCTTTTTCTGATGATATCTAACATGAAAAAACCCTCCCTTTCTTTTGTGGAGGGCATTCTACTCAAGGACGCCGAAAGAGCAAGAAATTTTATAAAGAAGCTTGCTTCTATCTTTTGGCTGATGGTATTGAAGGAAGCGATGAAACGATTTTTCTTCTATCTGCCTCATCTGGTATGGAGAGGCATTCTTGTTGTGATGTTCTTAGTACTTATATTTGAGAACAAACTTTATCGCGGCCCGATCCGATCTGCCTAACAAGTATCATTATACCTCCGACTATCGTAACTGGAACCGCCTGCAAAAGATGATAAGATGCGCCAATGGCCAGCGCCGTACTTTTATCGACGCCGACGGAGGTATATGCCAAAACGCATGCAAGTTCGAACGTTCCGAGATTTGCCGGAGCGGATGGTACAACAATAGCGAGATTCACCGCGATCAGCACGAGAAGAACGGCCCATACTGGAAGATAGACGCCAAATGCCGCCTGCGAGAGATAGACCATGCACCATTGCACGAACCACGATGCCATGGAAGTGAGCAGCGCAAGGAAGAAGAGCTTCAGATCGACAAGCGGTTTAAGCCCGTCCTGGAACTTTCTAAAAAGTTCGCTCTTTGCATCTTTTAGCGAATAAACGAGGGCGACAGCGGCGGCAAGGAGCGTTAAGCACAAAGTAACGTTAAGCCCGTAATGCATCCACTTTGGAACATCGCTTAAGAAGAGCAATATCACCGCTAGCATTAGAAAGCTCAACGCTTCGACTATTCGATCAGCGATTAGGCTGCCTGTTGTCGTAAGGCGGCTGACATCTGCATCTCGGCCCAGCGTATGAATACGCACCAGCTCGCCAAGCCTTGCCGGCAATATGTTGTTCGCCATGAATCCCACGGTGATCGCACGGAATAGCGTCGCAAATCCGATCTTCTTCACCGGCAGGATCATTATGTGCCATCGAACGGCCTTCAGAGATATGACCACGAAATTGAGCAGCACGACGGCGATAAGGAACGGCACGCGGGCAGATTCGATGGAGGCCTTGAACTGAATGTAATCGATGTTCCTAACCGCAAAGTATATGGCAATGACGCCGATGG
>CAIPVD010000310.1 GCA_903868375.1 uncultured delta proteobacterium | reverse complement strand
GCGGCCCTGATGCACCGGCATTAAATGAGGCAGCCCCGTTAGATCCTGCACAACTTTTTCCAGGCGAAAGAACGAAGAGCTTCCGGCGTAAGATTCATCTCCAAGCATAACCGCCGACCACTGCTTTGCGCTCATGGCGCCGGTGCCGGAATCTGTGAGCAGGTCGATATATACCTGATCGGAACGCAGCCGAAACAGGTTTAGCCCCGCCTTGGTTATTACCTTCTCGCGTTCTTCGCGCGAAAGTAAGTGTATCGGCTCGATGCTCTTTATCTTGTACGGTATCGGCGCTTGCTCGGTCATGATATGCTCCTTTTAAGTCCTTCGATCGCTCCGTCTATCACCTTATCTTCAACACAATATGAAAGCCTCATGTAACCAGGCCGCCCAAATCCGCTTCCGGGCACCGCAAGAACGCGCTCTTGAATGAGTCGTTGCGTGAACAGGACATCGTCTTTAATAGGTGTCTTCGGAAATAAATAGAACGCCCCTTTTGGTTTGTGAAGCTCGTAGCCCGCAGCTATCATGCCGTTGTACAAGCGGTCGCGCTTATTTTGATAAATAGATATGTCGATGACAACATCGGCGGCGGCAGTTATCACACGTTGCATAAGTGCCGGCGCGTTCACGTAACCAAGCGTTCTGTTGCAAAATGCAAGCGCCCCCATTATCTCCGCATGGTCCGAGCATTCGGGGCCGACCGCAATGTATCCAATGCGTTCACCTGGAATGGACAACGTCTTCGAGAAAGAAGCGGCCACGATGCTATTCGCGTAGTGGTTGAATATGCAGCCGGTGTGGGCGCCGTCGTAAACTATCTTTCCATAGGCATCGTCTAAGATAAGAAGTATCTCCGTGCCGAATTCGGCGCTCTTCTTACCCAAGACCTGCGCAATTTGATTTATGTGCCTGTCTTCATAGACCGCACCGGTCGGATTGTTCGGAGAATTTATTATTAGCGCCTTCGTGTTCGCGCTAATGCTTTTCTCTAGCGCCGCTACGTCGGGCATAAAATCGGCATCAGTTTCGACGACCCGGCACTTAAGCCCGTGATTGTCTAAGTAATAGACATACTCCACAAAGAAGGGCGAAAAGATGATGACCTCTTCGCCAACGTTTAGAAGCGCCTTTAGCACAACGTTCAGCGCGCCGGCAGCGCCACATGTCATCACCACATCTCCGCAGACAAGTTTTACCTTCGATTCGCGATTGATGATGTTCGCGACCGTGGTGCGAGTTTCCGGGTAGCCGGAGTTCGGCATATAGCGGTGCATTCCCTTAACTGGGTCGTTTACGATCTTCTTTAGCGCATCGGTGAATTTTTGCGGCGGTTCCATCTCCGGATTGCCAAGCGATAGGTCGAAGATATTATCCGCGCCGAATTGTTTCTTAAGCTTGATCCCTTCCTCGAACATACGCCGTATCCAAGAACCCTTCTTCATCTCTTCGGCGATCTTTTTTGAAATTGGCATAGAAATCCCTCTAGTCGTGTGGTTTTTCTAGTAATTTCTGGTGGTTATGTCAAATGTCAAATAAAGATAAAAACCCGAGTAACTTTTCTGAACGCCTGACGATAACGTGGGCACAAGGCAAAAATTCTTTCGCATTGAAAATTTTCACGTAATACTCTATTAGCTTCTCCATGAAAAAGATCCTACTGTCTATCCTTGCTGGCCTTGCTTGCATTGCTGGCTTGGCTTCCAATGTGCATGCCCGCATCTACATCCCCGTCGATCAGCCGTCGGACAAGAAGTTCCCTATAGCTATAACTGAACTGGTCGGTTCCGGAAATCTTGCGGATGAGATACCTTCGATAATCAAGAACGACCTAACGCTTTCCGGTTATTTTGAAGTGATCCCCGACACCGCATTTTTGGACCATGGCACCGGGCTAACATCAGATAAGATAAATTTTGCGCAGTGGACCGCAATCGAGGCCGGCGCGTTAGTGAAGGGTTCTATAGAAAAGAGCGGCGGAAAGGTAACCATCCAGCTAAAGCTATTCGATCCGTACTCTGCGCAAATGCTCGTTGGAAAAGAATATTCGGCCGATGTAAAAGATAAACGTTCCATCGCCCACCGTTTTTCCGATGAAATAATGTTGGCATTAACCGGCGTGCGCGGCATCTTCAACACAAAGATAGCCTACAGCGCGGTAACTGGAAAAGGGAACAAGGGCATCTATATAATGGATGTCGATGGCGAAGACAACCAGCGCATCACAAAAGGCGGCACGCTCGATATGGGTCCGTCCTGGTCGCCAGATGGCGGACGCCTCGTTTACGCATCGTTCTTAAAAGGTAACCCGGAAATATTTCAGGCGGAACTTGGCACCGGCAAGATCACGCAGTTAACCAGGAACAGCAACACGAACATAACTCCAGCTTACTACACCGACGGCTCGACGATATATTTCGCCGAATCGCTTGGAAATTCCACCGAGCTATTTTCGATGAGCGGTGGCAAAGAGAGGCAGCTAACCCAAGCCGGCGGAATAAATATCGCGCCGCGATTCACAAAAGACGGCGCAACCATGGTTTTTTCATCGACAAGGCCAGGGCGTTTGCATGTTTACAGGCAACCAGTTGGCGGCGGCGAGGCGAAGAGGCTAACCTTCGTTGGCGTGCATAACGATTCGCCGGATATATCGCCCGATTCTTCGAAGATCGTATTTTGCGGCCAAGATACCGGCACGTTCGATATATTCGTGATGAACAGTGACGGAACGAACATCCAGCGCTTAACGATAGAATCCGGCTCCAACGAACATCCTCGCTGGTCACCGGACGGGCGTTTCATAACATTCAGCTCCACACGCGACGGAACTTCCGCCGTATATATGATGCGTTCGGACGGTTCGAATCAAGCACGGATATCCAAAGGCAACGGCAGCCTTCCCGACTGGGGCCCATGGATAAAGTAATCATTTATTATTGAGGCAGGTAAGCTTCGAACTCTTTTCAAAATTTGCGACACAGGTTATCTTCGAATTTTCGGCGACGGTAAGTTTCTGCTGCACCCATTTATCTTCCGGTTCGTAATAGACCTTTAATGTGTAATCGCCCGGCTTTATCTTCACGCCCTTGACCGGAGTTTCCTTCTTTGAAACGTACCCCGGCAGAAAGACATAACCCCAAGGCCTAGCCTGGACATTTAATAAGCCACCTGCGACCAGTTTCGGTGGTTCTTGCACCTGCTCCTGCACGACCTTTTGTATCGCTTGAGGCACAGGTATTGGAGGTGGCGGAAGTGGAAGAACTGCTTCTTGGACGGGCGGAACTTTTATTTCTTCGGCAGATGATCGCATCTTCACTGAATTTATTATTGAAAATGCAACCGTAGCCATGACGACAATGATGAACGATGCGGCAAGTGCCAGCCATTTCTTTCTATAAAGAGGCCTCTTCCGAACTTCCGGCTCCGTTTTGGCTATTACGCTCAAAACCCTCGTTTCGTGTTTAAGTTCGCCTTCGTCTATTTCAACATCCGCGGCATCTTCTTTCAAAGAGCGCTCATGCTCATCTTTGAAGAGTTCTTTGATAAATATAGAAAGCTCGATCCCATGAGTTAGGCATTTGTTAGCGGTGGCAAATTTGTTCAGGTCGTTAAGGAAATCGTTCGCCGTCTGGTATCTATCGCTAGGATCTCGCTGAAGCGCCCGCCTTACTATTGGACGAATTCCGATAGGGACATCCGCCTCCCAGCCTTCAGGCAGAACCGACTTCTTCACCTCTTCGATCGTAAGAAGATCGTTCGGCGCATCGTAAAGGCGCTTTCTTGTAAGCAGCTCGTACAGAACAACGCCGATGGAATAAAGGTCGCTTCTTAGATCTAGCGGACGTCCTTCCGCCTGTTCGGGCGACATGTAGGCGTATTTCCCCTTAACTTGGACCACGGCGGTTTCGAACGACCGATGTTTTCCTTTCGCTATTCCAAAATCGGCCACCTTTACTTCGCCGTTGTACGAAACGAGGATGTTTTGCGGGCTGATATCGCGGTGGATTATGCCTAAGCAGTTCCCCTGTTTATCTTTTCGATTGTGAGCAAAGTCGATAGCCTTAAGAATTTCAGCTACGATAAAACAGACATATTTTAGGGGTGGATCCCCGTAATTTGACGAGGACTGGCGTGCATCTGCGAGCCGCCGGATAAATCTGCGCAGATCAACGCCTTCGACATATTCCATCGAGATATAAAAAGCGTTGCCGTCTTTGCCAAGCTCATAGACCTGCACGATGTTCTGATGCTGCAAATGAACGAGCGCCTTCGCCTCGTCGCAGAGCATCGTGACAAAATCACCGCTGCCGGACCATGCCGGCAAAATGCGTTTTACCGCCACCTCTTTTACGAACCCGCCCTCGCCATGATACTTCGCGCGGTAAATTTCGGCCATCCCGCCGCTGGCAATTTTTTGCACCAGCACATATTTGCCGAATTTATAGGGAAGGTGCATGAGGTCAGTGCCCCTTTAGCTGAATTTTAAGTTTCACATCTTGCTGGATGATGTCGTGAACACGGACCCAGGCTTCATTATATAGCGGCTTATTGGATAGCTTCATAGCAATGCGATACTGGTCTCGCGCCTTTTCGTAGTCGCGCTGGAATTCGTAACCTACGCCTAAATTGTAAATGGCGATGTGGTCACCTGGATTAGCATTTGCGGCGGTTTCCCAAATTTCCATGGCACCGGCCCAATCGTTCTTCTTTGCAAGTTTAACGCCTGCACGACACGCCTTGTTGCTTTCGAGCTTTAGATATTCGGTCACTTCGTGCGGAGTGATGTTCGCAACAAACACATCGGCCAGCTTGTCCGTAAGCTCGCTCAACATATACTGCTCCGATGGAAGCCTGTTGATATCAAATTGCCCTTCCGCAGAAACCGTCTTCATATCCTCTATCAGGTCCTTGCCCGCATATTTTCCATCCTTTGGCTTTAGCGCGTAGGCCTTGAAGCTTATCGCAGCCTGTCTTCTAGCGGTCGGTATCTCTTCGATCTTCTTACCTATAATTTCTACCTGCCGCGACTTTTGAACGCCGTTCTCCGAATAATACTCTGTGCGGTAATTTCCGGTGTGGGCATCTTTTTCTTCCTTCTTTATTTCGTGCACCGTTCTTGAATCGTACGTGTTAACGATGCCGAATATTAAAAGGTCAACGCCAGCAGATCGGCCAACCTTCGCCATAAATTCGGGGATGACAATGGGGCTCGTGGTAATAGGCATGCTATCGTATCTATTAATGCGTGGAGCGACGTCGAAGAAGCCG
>CAIPVD010000309.1 GCA_903868375.1 uncultured delta proteobacterium | reverse complement strand
CATGATATCGATCGGTGAAAGAACCGGAGCGTTAGAGCGAATGCTAGAGCGCGTTGCAGAAACTTACGATGCGCAGGTTGATACAGCGGTATCTACGATGCTGTCGCTTTTGGAACCTCTTATGATACTTTTAATGGGCGGCGCAATTACGTTCGTAGTTATGGCGATACTTTTGCCGATACTTCAAATGAGCGACTTGGGTTCGCTTGGTAAATAAATCGAAAGGAGAGGGAAAATATGAAAAATAAAAGGGGAATGTTGTCCAGGTTTTACACTGGCAACAAAGGTATGACGCTGATCGAAATACTCATCGTCGTGACGATCATAGGTATCGTTATGACAGTGGTCGGCGCAGGTGTTATGAAGAAGTTCCGTCAGGCAAGGATGCAGACGTCGCGCCTTGCGATGCAGCAGGTGGCAAGCGCCATTACTGCATATCAGCTCGACCATGGCAAGATACCGTCGGCTAGCGAAGGTCTTAAGGTGCTGGTTGGCGACTACTTGGACAGCGACAAGAACCTTCAGGATTCTTGGGGGCACGATTTCCATTACGAAGTTCCAGGCCCCAAAGGCCAGCCGTTCGAGATGATCTCCGACGGCCCGGATGAACAAGGCGGCACGGACGACGACATTAAATATTCAGATATCAAACAATGATGACAAGCCGGTTGTACAATCGTGAACCCAGCCTTGCATCGCGCAGGGCTGGGTTTACTTTGATAGAATTATTGATCGTCATCGGCATTATCGGTGTCGTTGCTACGCTGGGTGTCGGGTCTATTTCCAAGACCTATCATTCCAAAGCAAAGCAGCTGACCTGGCGAATGACGTCGATGATCAAGTATCTTTATAACTCCGCCATAACCGAGAACAAGACGCAGCGTCTTGTCATCGATTTCGAGAGCAATTCGTATTGGGCGGAAAATACAAACGACAAATTCCTGCTGGAGAAGAGCGATTCGAAGGACAAAAAAGAGAAGAAAGATCAAAAGAAAGAAGAACAGAAGAAGCAGGTATCGCCTGACTCTGCCGGTACCGACAAGAGCGATAAGGATAACAAAGATGAAGTGAACTACGTTGAACCGATGGAGGCGACGTTCGGTTCGGTCGAATCTTTAATAATCGAGGCGAAGACGTTGCCGACCGGTATTTCGTTCAAAGATGTCTGGACGGAGGAAGATAAACAGCCGATCGGCAGCGGCAGGGCGTACGTTTATTTCTTTCCGAGCGGATATGCCGAAGCCGCAGTTATAAATTTCAAAGATGCATCGGATGAAAAACATGTTTCGCTGAAAATAAACCCCATGAACGGGGATGTCGATATAGTGCAGGATTATAGAAAACTGGAAGAACAAAAGAACAAATGAAAAAGGGTTTTACACTGCTTGAAGTGATGCTGGCGCTTGCCGTTTTTGGCCTCGCCATGACAGCCATCGTTGGCTTCAACGAACGCGGTTATATGAACGAGGCGAAGGCAAGAAGAATGACGACGGCGGTTGGCCTCGCAAGCACGAAAATGACCGACGCGCAGCTCGACATCGAAAAAGACATAAGCAAAGGTTCGTTCCCGGAAGAGAAAACGGATGAAGGAGAGTTTGAAAGGCCGTTCGAAGATTATAAATGGAAGCTCGAGGTGAGAAGGGTCGAACTGCCGCTGCCGCCTCTTGGAGATGAAGCTGGCGCCGCAACGAAGCAGATCATGGATATAATGAAGACCCAGATCTCTGATTCTATCAGAGAGATAAAATTAACGATCAGCTGGAAAGAGATGGAGAAGGAGAAGTCGTTCAGTGTGGTTACTCACATAACGAAGATGTAACATGAATAAAAAAGGTTTCACATTGATAGAAATTTTGATCGCCGTGTTCATTTTAGCGATCATGTCGCTTATGATGTGGCAGATCACGAACAATATCTACAAAGGTTCGGAACGCGCCGCAAAGTACGACGACGTTTATCAATACGCCCGCATAGCTCTGAAGCGGATAGGCGACGACCTTACGATGGCGTTCCTTATAATGCCTAGCATGCAGGGACTTGCCAGTGATGGAACTCCTGCGATGCAGACCGATTTTATCGGAGAGGGCGGAGGTGACAGCGGAAAGGTGAGTTTCGACAGTTTTTCATATCTTCGCTTCATTAAGAACGATCCCAAGTGCGATCAGATAGAGGTCGGTTATTCGGTGGAAGCGTGCCCAGACACCGAAGAAAAAATGAACTGCCTAATGCGGCGGGAATCGCACGTATTGGATAAAGAGGTGAAAGAGGGCGGTAACGCGTTTCCGGTAGCTAAAGGCGTTAAGAAGTTCAAAATTGAATATTACGATCCTGTGAAACAGGAGTGGCGCGGCGATTGGTCGACAAAAGACCCCGTCTATATGAACAAGCTGCCGCGTGCGGCCAAGGTCACGTTGACGTTCGAAGACCCGAAAGACGAAAAAGAAGAACTCGTCTTTATGTATTCGGTGCTGCTTCCGCTCTCGACGGGGCCGATAGATTTTTAAGCGTATGAGGAATCAAAAAGGCATAGCGTTGATGATGGCGATCTCGGCTATTATGCTCTTAAGCATGATAGCGCTTGAATTCGTCTTCAATTCGAACGTGAACTATAAAGTGGCGCTCAACGAAAAGGAGCGCTTGCAGGCGTATTACCTTGCGCTTTCAGAGCTGAACCTTATGAAGGTGGAGCTAAAGTTGGATAAGCAGATCAAATCGACAGTTGCATCGATGCCGATGTTGCAGAACCTGCCGATAGATTTAAGCCAACCGATATGCTCGCAGATGCCGATATCAACCGGCCTTATCAGGGGTTTCTTTGTGGGAGGTGAGATGCCTCTTATGAAAGGGGCAAGCACGGCACCTGAAGCGGAGAAGAAACCTGCCGCAGCTAAACCCGATACGGGAACGACCGCAACGGAGTTCGAGGCGGAAAACGCGCAAAAATTTCTATCGTTCGATGGCGATTTCGATGGCTCGTGCGCCGATGAATCTGCAAAGATGAATCTAAACGTTTGGGCAACGTTGGATCCCGCTCAACAGCTGCTTGCCGGCAATAACCCGTACGATATGTATAAGATCGCGCTTTCGAATTTCTTTAAGCAGGATCGGTTCAAAAAACTTTTTGAAGGTGTAACGCCCGACAAGATGGACGAATCGGTGCGCAATATCGCCGATTGGGTCGATAAGAACGACGTAATTAACGACCTTGGCGGTATCACGCGCGGTTCGGAGCAGAGCTTATATAAAGAGGACGATCGGCCTAAACCAAAGAACGGAAAATTCTTAAGCCTGGACGAAGTTCACCTTGTCGAAGGCGTCGATGATACGTGGTTTGTGCCGCTTGAAGATTCTTTCACGGTTTATGGAGATGCGAAGGTTAACGTTTGCGTAGCTGACGACGACGTTATCTGGGCGCTCGTTATGACATATGCAAGCCAGAACACGGCTATTCCGCCGATCAATCCGAAGAACATTGAACTTAAAAAGAAGGTAATAGATACGATGAAGTTAAGTTGCATGGGCGCGCAGCCGCAAGTAGGGAAGATAGCAAGCGACGTCGATGCGGCGTTGGGCCTAGGTACCGCGGCGCAGACGACAAATCCACAGGCGACTGGCGCTGCGCAGGCAACGGGAGGTTTTGCCAGCTATATTACGACAGAGCCGCGTTATTATTCATTAAAATTGACGGGACAAGTTGGCGATACTATGGTAAATATCAAAACGGTCATTGATGTTAAGGACTCAGACCCCAAAAAATGGAGAATGCTTTATTATAAAGTGTTCTGACGTATGCCACAGACAATACTAGGTATCGACATAGGCAGTTATTCGATAAAGATCGCGCAGATCCAGCGCAGCTTTAAGAGCTTCGAACTCGTAAAATTCTTTGAGCGCCAGATAAAATATTCGGAGCTTTTAACGCCGGAAGAGGCAACGACCGCGGCGCTGATAGGCATCATCGAAGATAACGCCCTTACGTGGGACCAGGCCATAGTTGGGCTCCCCGGCCAATTTGTATCTTCCAGGCTCATAAGCCTTCCGTTTGGAAATAAAAAGAAGATCGACCAAACCGTCGAGTTCGAACTCGAGAACTATATCCCGTTCGAACTGAACGACGTAACTGTAGATTATCATATCGTCAAACTCACAAAGGAACTTTCCAAGATACTCGTCATGTACGCGCCTAAAGGGCAGATGGTGAAGTATTTAACGATCCTTGAAAACGCAGGAATAGACCCAAAGATCGTTTGTGTCGAAGGCGTGGAACTCGTGAACCTTGTCAATTTAGGCATGGTGCCCCCTGAAGGCGTCTTTGCTTTAATGGATGTCGGACACAGAAAGACAACGGTCACGATCTGCAAGGGAAAGAGTTTAGAATATACGCGCACTATAATGGTAGGCGGTTGGCATATCACCGATGCGATCGCTAAAAAAGTCGGCGTGCCGTTCGAAGAGGCCGAGAAACTAAAAATAGAGATGGGCCAGGTAAGCGTCGAAGATATAGAAAATCTAGATGACCTTTCAAAGAACGTATTTTCCGCTATAAAGGGAGTATTAGACGAACTGGCGCTTCATTTAAGGCAGACATTCTTCTCTTATCAGGACGATGAAGGGTCTCCCGTTTCAGGTATTTATTTGTCCGGCGGCACGTCAAGGCTACCTGGGCTCGATCGTTTCCTTTCTATCAAACTTAAACAGAACGTGGCGTTCCTCGATTGCCTTGAATTCCACTTTAGCAGGCTATCTGCCAGCGAAGTGCATCTGCAGCTAATACCGCAGGCGCTTGCGCTAGGCCTTCGCGCCGTTGCTCCCGCAGGACTACCCGATATAAATTTCAGGCGGGGCGAATTTGCTTTTAAGGGCGATGTCAAAGAGATTGGCGGCGGGATAAGGCGCGTTGGCATTGCTCTTGGCGTAATAATAATACTTCCGATCTGCTATTTTGGGATGAGGTATTTTTCCCTATCGAGCAGATTGTCGGACTTGAATAAAGAAATATCGACCGTCGTTTTGCAGTCGATCCCGGATATAAACGCGAAAAGGATAGGCACTGCGCAAGGGTCACTGAACGCCGTGAAGGATAGAAAAAAAGACGTCGCGGATAGGCTCGCGAAGCTGAACGTGGCACTTTCTTCGTCTTCTCTCGACGTGTTAAAAGAAGTTTCGATGTCGTTCCCGTCGCGTGAGGACGTGAAGGTAGATATCGAAGATTTCAATTACGCAGGCGGCAAATTAAAATTGTCGGGGCGGACCACTTCATTTGAAGCGGTCGATAAGATCAAGGCGGCCCTTGAAAAAGACGCTAAGTTCAAGAACGTCACGACCGGTAACGTTAGAAAAGGCGTAAAGGAAGAGATCAAGTTCGATATATCCATGGACGTTGGTGGCCCTGCAGCAGCAGCCGCACCTATGGGAGCTGCCGGCGGAACGGGAAATAAATAATATGTCGCTAAAGAGCAAATATGCAATATTCGAGCGCTTTAACATTGAAACGCTCTACAACACTTTTTTGGGCCT
>CAIPVD010000308.1 GCA_903868375.1 uncultured delta proteobacterium | reverse complement strand
GCAGGAGCTGGAGCGGCAGCAGCAGGGGCTTCTGCAGGTGAAGCCAAATAGAGCGCATTGTATTTTAATATTCTATCATAAGCTGTGCCACGACTTATCATTTTCTTATATATGAGGGCGCGTCTTCTATCTGCATCTTCAGTGGAATGTTCAAGTTTTGCGATCAACGCATTTACTTCGGTTTCATTATCCACGGCGGGAGTTGAGCTTCCGGTGCTAAGTTGCATTTGATGAACGTGCCCAGGTGCATCACTTTGAGCGTGGACATAAGCATTATTCCCGGCAAAATTGATCTGAAATGTGTACCTTTTGCCCGTTGGATGTAGATCGATCGACAATTCGTAATGCCTGCCATCCGTCAGATCGATCGTCAGCACTTTTTTATCGTAATCATAATGAGGCGTACCTTGCAGATTCCTCTGCAGGTCAGGATTGCATGATATTATCTTGTCACCATCGATCGTAACGCTGTAATCTGAATACGGTACAAGAGGCCCAGCCACTTCGTAAACAGGCCTTTTCCAGAAACCGGCATTATTATTGCTTTCGCCAAGTCCGGTTTTCACATGATTTTCGTTAAAGAAGGCGAGCTGATTCGCTTCATCATTTTTTGGAAGGTTGTTATTGCTCGTTCCTTCAAAATTTCTATGAATATCCGGGCTACCGTTATGTTTTGAACCTATTTTTTCCATGGAGCTTTAATACCTCTTCCCCTATCCTTATTATCGGTTAAACCCAAAAAATGTTGCGTGAAAAATAATCAATAATAAAAAGACCCATAATATCAATATGTTATATAGCAAAATAGTTAGCAACTTTTTTGGAAAGCTGCCGAAGATATAATAGATGAAACATATTAGCTTAATTACGATCTTTTGCGCGATATTCTTCTCTTTTGCCTACGCTCACGCCGACGAGTGCGTCGTCTCATCACAAAACGATCTCATTAACAAGTTAAATGACGCGATGAATTCGGGTGATTGCCGAACCAATTCTCCAGAATATCGTAAACGTTACGAAACCTACCGCGGAAACAGCATAGAATTTAGCGTTGTTAAATTAGGCGCTCCAATAGATGTCGATTCGGCTCTTCCGTGCCTAAAAGGTTACAATGGCGATCCGTTATTAATAATTTCAGATGCCGCAACGAAGCTTACCATAAGTTCGAACGAAGCTCTTTGCATCGATGGTGCAACCGGCCCTGTTATAATAGATAATGTAACGGTCAAATCAGGCGGTGGCGTGAAGATAAATTCTTCGAACAATGCGCTGATTGGTGCGTTCGTTAGCGGAGGCAGTGTTGCAGTGAGCGGTAATTCGAACTGGATAGATGCAAGCGAGATAACATCTTCTCCTACGGATGGGCTGGAGATAACAGGTAACGGGAACAAAATAACAAAGACGAGCGTTCACGATAATTCAGATAACGGAATTAAGATAGAAGGGTATGACACGAAGATCGTTGAGAGTAAGGTATTTGCAAATAAAAGGTCTGGCGTTAATGTTAAATCTTGCGCCGACGACGGTTGTGTAAAACTGCGAACGGCTTTCATAAGCAAGACCGTGATCTATGGCAATGCCGATGCCGCAATATTTGCAGACAAGCCTATGCCCGCACCTGTCAACCTCGTTAGCGTTTCTTCTAATACCGAATGGACGATAACGGGAAACTTAGAGCCTGCAAAGGAACCGTGGCTTTCAATGAACCTAAAGTCGGTGAAGATCGAGCTTTTCATAAAGGATGGCCCGTTCATTGCCGAAACCGACAAGATAGATCTAAAGACGCGACAGTTCGTTTTTACCGTTGTAAAACCCATAACTGTCGACGGGAAAACATATGATGCCCCTTCGTTCGTAGCGACGGCGGTTGACTATGAAAACAATAACACCTCCGCTGTTGCAGCGCCGCTTGACACGGCAAATAGCGATGATTGGGACGGCGATGGGCTTACCAACGAGCAGGAAGACTTAAATCACAATGGCATTGTAGATCCAGGCGAAACGGATCCGCGTAATCCCGATACAGATGGCGATGGTTTAACCGACGGCGAAGAGCGTTTGCATATCGGACGCATCGCCGAACTTATGAAGAAAGGTTTCGTGTTTGCCGATCTTTCCAAGCTGGATCCGACCAATCCCGATTCGGATGGCGATTGCTTGCCGGATGGTATGGAACTAGGGCTTGTCATCGCGAGCGGAGCGAAGCAAGCTCCCGCGCCTACCGAAGCCATTTCCTCGATGAAAACACTTTTGAAGGCCGATGGTGCGGTGGCTTCTGGGCTGCCTTCGAATCTTTCGCCTTACTGTTTGGCGATACTTAAGAAACACAGCGTCTTGTCGGTCGATCTTTATGACGCCGATCCTGCTACGATGACCGATCCTACCAACGCCGATACCGACAACGACGGCCTTAAAGATGGCGAGGAAGATTGGAACTTTAACGGCAAGCGCGATTTTACAACGGATCCGAAGACCGGAAAAATAACATATCTTGAAACGGACCCGGTGAATCCAGATTCCGATGGCGACGGATTATTGGATGGCATCGAAGGCGATAGGAACAAGAACGGAAAGCTCGACGCGAACGAAACCGATCCACTGCTATTCGATACCGATGGCGACGGAATAGGTGACGGTGCGGAGATCAATCAATATGGCACGCTGCCGAACGATTGCGATACCGATAAAGATGGCCTAGGCGATGGTTTGGAGGCAGGTATCGTAAACCCAAATCTGGAAAAACCGGCGTGTGCAGGTTTGCAGCTTGCCGGGACGAATTTCAGATCAATTAGCACGCTTTCACCTTCCAGGGTCGATTCCGATGGCGACGGTTTGGCAGATGGCGATGAAGATAAGAACCATAACGGCTGGCTCGACCCGGGCGAGACAGATCCGACAACTGCAGATACGGATGGCGACGGCATAGATGATTACGTTGAGACGACGTTAGACGTAAATCATGACGGGCTTCCCGATGTAGATATCAAGCTGCTTAAGAACGGGCCAAAATGTTCGCCTCCAACAGATCCGACAGACCTCGATTGCGACGGCGTTCCAAACGCGCGAGACGACGATTCCGATGGTGATGGATGTCCCGATAAGATCGAGGCAATGAACGATACGAACGGCGATGGCATCCCCGACGTGTGGCAGGGCGACGTGAACGCTTGCGATAAGATCGGAGTGGGTGGCACAAGTAGCGGAGGCGCATCATCTGGAAGTGCTGCTGCAGCGCCTGCTTCAGCTTCTGCTTCAACGTCAGCTCCGATATTAGCGACAGGCGCGGTCAGATCGATGGAAACTTCCGGCGGCCCAGATTGTTCGCTTGTGCAAGGTTTAGAAAAAAGAAATACCAGCAAGATGGATATCCTGCTGGTATCTTTTGCTCTATTATTTTCGGTCCGCTACCGTTTATTTCTTAGGCAATAATCCGTTAAATATTCCTTCAACGATCGTCTTTACGGCGCCTTCTTTTGCGGCATCATAATCATCCAATTTGTACGAGTTTGTATCCGATATTATCGCTACGTAATTGCCGCCAACGTCTTTTTCCTTAACGGCGTTGTACCCCTCAAGCTTGAAGTAACTATAGCCGACGATGTTTGAAATGGTAGTTGCTGCCGTAGCGTTCACATCTCCCTTGAAAAGAATCTCTAGTGTAAGCTTTTGGTCGCCTACAGATAAATCTTTTGCTGTGCCTGCTATTGCAAGCTGTTCGGCAACAGTTGGGTTCGCCAGATCCTTAACGGGTATAGCTTTTACAATACCGGGGAAGCCTGGGATATTTATATCCCTCGTTGGGATCGTTGCCGTTAATTCTCGATGAGCCGCCGATATCTGCGCGTTAAGCAATGCTACAGCGTTGTTCTTATCGGCAGGAAGCGGGGTCGTTGCTACCTGGAACTTTCCTCCGAACGTTGCAGCCCATTGCGAGAAATTATATAGCCCAGCGGTTAGCTTATTCTGGTAGTCATCTGGCGGGTTGTCGGACGATACCCAGAATCTTACCGTACCTGAATATGATAATTTTTTGTTCTTAGAGGTGGCAGCAGCTTTTTTGAAGGCAGTATAGATCGCGGTCTTCGTCTTTGCCATATTTGTAAAGGCCGCATCGCCAAGCACTATATTGAACGAGTTGTCAGATTCGCTATACGAAACGCTTTTTACGAAATCGGGCTTCTTGAATTTTGCTTCGACCTTTTTGGCAAGCTCCGAGTCTTTTGCTAACAGTGCAGGCGATATTTCCTCAACTATCGGTTTAAGTATCGGCGCGCCGGGTGGCAGAAGTTCGCCAGTAATGTCTGCCCTGCGGTTTGCAAGCATGTCGGCTTCTACAATGTTAGAACAGCTTGATGGTGTCACGAGCAGATCGGGTATTTCTCTGCCATCGTCACACAACTTGAACTTATTTGTTTTTCTGTTCTCATTTGATTTATTTTCGTTGCCGCTGAACCGTCTTCCTGCCAATTCTATAGGCTTGGTTTCACCCTTCGTGTCCGAAGTAAAATTCGGTTGGTTAACATTCATTCTCGCGAACGGCTCGACGCCATGTTTCTTTAAAGAATCTATCTCTCCAAAAGTCAGCTGGGCTATCGTATTTCCGCGCCCACCGCCTAGGAGCCAGTTATTCTCTGCAGAGCCTTCCTGCGAAGTATTGCCGATGGTGCGCAATATCAGGGTCCAACCATCCGGTATGCCTGATGGATATTGATCTTTAGGAAAGAGGGCAACAAGTTTAGTGCCAATGTCTTGAGCCAGCGTTTTGATCTTTCCAACACCATCCTTCCCAGGTTTCAGGTCTGCTTTTCCCTGTGCGAAGTTGAATGTTTCGCTAATGTTAAATCCTTTCGGCGGAGTTACTGTTGCCCAGCGAGGCCTAGAGGGCATAAGTATCGTCGGCACATCAACAGGCGCAGCAATTGGTGCATTACCAGGAATTAATCCTGTATCCCCAAGTTCAGCCGTATATTTGTCGTCGGTTCCGCCGGTCCATTTGCTTGCTATAAGATTGATAAGGCCATACATCGGCATTCCAGCACCGTTCAAATTTAAACGAGATTCATTATAATTGGATGGAAGTACTAATCCAAATGCTGCACCCAAGCCCATTTGCCAGTCGGTGCCTGGCAGGGTAGCTAGAAATTCGGGACCAACTTCAAAGTGCCCCGTGTTTGCGGATATATGATGAGGGTTGGAATATAGTTGTGCGTCTATGCTGTTGCCGGTAAATCCCTGGTAACCGATCTTAACGACGGGGAACAGGAGACGATATGGGAAATCCTTCCCAAGAGATGCTAATACTGAAAGTTCAAGTCGTGCATCGATGTTCGCAATGAAAAGATTCTTTGCACCTCCAAGTGCTACTTCTAGTCCAAACCCAAAGTAGTCTTGTCCCGGATAATAGACAATGCCGCCAAACACTTGGCTTCCATATAAATTATTGCGTGCGCTGGATGGCAGTAGGAGCTTGTTGGCATCCGTCTGAAAATCATTATCGACCTTTTGTGCAACAACTGCTTCATGATATTCCGCATTCGTTGGAAGGCCGCGGCTTAAAGAAACATTAAGCCCGAAGAAACCACGATATCCGCCCTTGCTGCCGTTTTCGCCTACAAGCGTTGACCGCGCCTTCTTCATTTCTTCTTCAGAGAAAGATGTCGCAAAGTCCCGCAGTTCTAGCCAATTGGTGAAAGTGAACATTTCGGATTCAGCGCCTGCCGGTGTATTGATAATTCGCACGAGTTTTATCTTTGCCGAGCCGGTGCCCATGGTGTCGATGGCATCTTTTAGATCTCCATCGTACGAGTTGAATAGTACGGGGGCCTTACCGTCCGCGGTGAGGATGAAAGTTTGCGGCGAGTTTCTGAATTGCTGCAATTGCGTAGCGTCCTTAAAGGAGCCGACGAGAGGTTTTTGGTAGCCGCCCGCTGGAGATTCAACTATCGCATGAAATTTCTCTCCCAAAATGTTCGAGGCATAGTGTTCGCGCCACTCTTTATAATCGCCGACGCTGTTAGCCCTAACAGAGATGATCTTAACCTGCGTGCCGTCCTTCGCGATATACGGTTTCTCGAATTCAACGAACGCCAAAAGTCCGCTATTTATATCATCCAATTTCGAAGCAGGGCTTACCATTCTGAAGTTCTTCGGTGTTTCGCCCACAAAATATGAAGTGCTTTCGTTTTGCTTGTAATCAAAAAGTTTTGATTCATCGGTATCGTTGTCGAACACCTGGCAATTATCTTGATTACATTCAATTCGTAAATAGCTGCCTTTTCCGCACGACAATGCATGACTAGTATTTGAATTTTTGCCGCTGATACAGTCGTCAAACCTATATGCGTCGCCTGTGCCCGTCGGTTTTCCCTGAATTATTGAACCACTCATAAGTACCTCCAAATTAGTTGTCTGATAGCTTATCGGCGTATCTCAAAATAAGTTGCTAAATATTTTTAAAAATAG
>CAIPVD010000307.1 GCA_903868375.1 uncultured delta proteobacterium | reverse complement strand
CGTCCATGTGCCGCTTCCAGAGGCACTTGAACCGTTCACGGAAAAACTTCCGCTAAACGAGTATGTATAGCCATCACCGCCGCCGCCACCAAAGGATGAACCACCCTGTTGGTTGACTGTTCCACTTCCTCCAGGTGATGCCACATTGATCGCGCCATTGCTGATAGTGATAGAAACACTGCCGCTTGGGCTCGTCGGCCCATCCGTTGTAGAGCAGCTTCCGCTGTAGCTGCCGCTGTATGCGCCGTCAAAGGTCGCCACATCACCCCCGCCGCCACTTGACGGACATGCTCCCCATTTACAATTGGAATCGCATTCCTTCGTGCCTCCGCTAAAGCATGGAAGGAAAGATCCTTCCGTGCATTCATACGCGCTGGTCAATACACAACTGCTAGAAGGCAAGCTTCCTGTGCTGTAACCGTTGATCCCGCTGCCAGTTATTGTCTGATCTTGGAGAAAAACATTCGCTTGCTTGACATGCGAATCGCTATTGGTCAATGTGTCATTGGCGGCAGCCACTATAGAGCCACCTACGTCCAATGCAGATGCAATGCACTCCACAGGCCCTGCAAGACAATGTGAAAGCGAATCGAGAGAAAGTATCGTAGAGGCGTTCTCCGTATTTTCGAGCCACGCTTCATCTCCTATCACTACCGTCGCAGTGCCTACAAGAAGGCTCAAGCAGGCCGGCGTCATGGCGCCGCCAGTCGCTACGATGGCAATGCCGCACGCGCTAACGGAAAAACCAAGGCCAGCCACTTTAATGAGCTGCACCAGATTTTTACTGTTGGGTTCGCAGGCTGGAAAACAGAACGCCGATTTTGAAACGCTCGCCGATTTAGGAACCGATACAGATGGATTCATCAGAGCAGAGAGAATTACAAGATCCCCGCCAGCGGTGAGGCTGCTAGTCAGAGAAACATTTTTGAACACGTTGATAAATGTACCGGAGATAACTGCGATGTCCACGGTTTCAGCGGCCACATTCCAATTAGTCATTAGATAAATGTTGTTGCCTATTACCGCCTCGGTTGGCAAGCCTGTGACCGGATCGAAATAAACGGTGACGCTGCCGCCGCTTGCATCCGACCACACGGCACCTGTAATGCCGGTAGCATTGCCGGAGCTATCCCTGCTCACCATCGGCATGAACGTCTCTCCCTGATCGCTAACCATGAGGCCGCCGAACATGCCCGAACTTTTTGTGACGGCCGCAACGGTTGGAGTCGTAGGGGCAGTACTGCTACCGCCACTTCCGCCGCAAGAAATAAATGAACAAAAAATTATAGCGAAAACCACAACACATTTTATAATCTTTCTCATACGTCCCCCTTATTGATTGGTCGATTTACTTTGGTACTTGCGGAATTATAAAGCAAAAAAAAGGAAAGGTCAGCTTTTATTTTTGATAAATAAATAAAAAACTTCATTGCACAGAGCGTGCCATCCTAACTGACTATCCCTTTTCGATGTAAGCACCGGTCTCGGTATCAATGACCACAACATCTCCTGGCTTGATGAACATCGGCACCTTGAAGACGGCGTTTGTTTCGACCGTGGCATCCTTCACGTTACCGGAAGAACCTTTCGACGGAGGTTCGCAGGAAACAACGGTAAAGCTCATCTTATCCGGCAGACGGATACTAATGGCTTTCCCTTCGCAAGTTAGCATCAGAATCTTGGCCTCGGGTTTCAGATAAGGAAGCATATCCTCGATCTGCTCTTCATGCAGTTCTGTCTGTTCGAACGTCACCGCGTCCATAAAATGATAGACCGTTCCATCTTGATATAAAAAGGTCATCTCGCGTTCGTCGGTATCAACTTTCTCCAGCATATCCATCGGACGAAAGCGCATGTTGTTCTTGATACCGGTCTTGAGATTGCGAAGATCGACCTGCATCTGCGCATTACCCTTCCCCGGCGTCAGGTGCACAACCTTCAGCACACGGTAGATTGTATTATCGAGCTTTAATATATATCCTGTCTTTATTTGCGTTGCGTTTATCATGAATGAGCTTTCAGCATATTTTTCGGCAATTGTAAAGAAAACCAAATAAATCGCTAAAGGTTAAACAACAAGGTCCGCTCGGAGCCATCAGGAATTCCCCTAATCACAAATCAGGAATATCCCGATTGCTATCTTCCCTATTCATGCTAGGTTACTGTGTAGAGATTCATTTAGAACCAAACAAGGAGGATATCATGGCAGGAGAAATGGACAAAGCTAAAGGAAGCGTTAAACAAGCAGTCGGTGATTTAACCGGAAATAAAAGAATGAAACGCGAAGGGGTCATCGACAAGTTATCTGGCAACGTAAAATCTGGCGTTGACAAGATCAAGAAGGCCTTGGAAGGCAAGAAAAGCTGCTGCTAAAAAGATCTAAGGGACGCAACAATGTTGTTACTGATCATCATTTTGATTCTAGTATTTGGTGGCGGCGGCGGATATTACGGCCATAGGCGCTGGGGTTATGGCGGCGGCGCGGGCGTAAGCCTTGGAACGATCTTATTGATCCTTCTTATCGCCTATCTACTGGGCATTTTTCATTAAAATGCAGCAACTTTGAAAGAATATTCTATGAAATATATTTTATTAACCCTCGCATTTCTCATTATGTCTGCCAACGTTTTGGCAGCCCAATCGAAAAATCTGTTCATTATGGCCGAGTAGCTGGAAATACAGTTGGTATGAGCGGCGCAGACCTCAAGAATATGGTCAACGAGGCCGCAATTTTGGCGGCACGCAAAGGTCAAAAAACTATAACAGAGCTCGATCTTTTCCAAGCAATCGAAAAAGTTACCTTGGG
>CAIPVD010000306.1 GCA_903868375.1 uncultured delta proteobacterium | reverse complement strand
GTCAACCGTGCTGGTTGTGCTGGTTGTGCCAGTCGTGCTCGATGTTGTTGTGTCCGCTTTGAATCTTACATTATTTATAGCCATAGTTTACCTCTCATTATTACATATTATTCAGCGTTTTGCCATCCTTTGTTACTGTAGAGCTGGTATCGGCAGTTGATGTCGTATCTGCGCTAAATAAAGTATTCTTGGAGAACATCTTCGAAATGCCGGTATAGAAAGCCTGTTGCGAATCGGCTATCTGATGATAGAAGTCACCGCCGATCTCGTCCGATGTAAGTGGAGGCGCTACGTTGTCGGTGGTGGTATCTTTTTTCGTGATGGTATCTTCCAGATCGCTTATCTCTTGCGCTATCGCGTCGGGGCCTACAGGTGCGGAGTTGCCGTCGGCCGACTTGCCGTCCGCATCCGGATCGAATAATTGCCCGTTGATTCCATTTGTGAAGATGCCGTGTCCTCCGGTGTTGTAGTAGTCGTCGGGATTTAGATTTCCGTTGTCGGCTCCGCTTCCACCGGTCGGATCGCCATCCGATTGGTTATCGACCAATTTGTCTCCCACGCCGCCCAGGTATACGAACGTTTGGACCGCCGGCGATTCGAAGTCGGTGCTAAGTGTGGAATCCGCACTGGCGTTATCTTTTAATACGTTTGCGCCCATAAAGGCTTTCACTGTTATGGCAGAGGTTGTCTTTGCATCTCTTGCTTTGTTCCATGCCAGCGTTACGTCCGTTGCGTAAAAGTTTCCGTAACCGCCGTTGAACGCCACGTCGAACTTATTTCCGCCCGTGTAAATATTTCCGTATTCTTTGGCTATCTTTCCATCGTCGCCATATATGCTCTTCACATCCGGTTTGCCGAAGAATACGATGTTGTTTGCGTTTTGGGCGCCCGTTATATGTCCCGTTAGGCCGTATGCCATAAGCCCGGTCGCCTCTGCCGAACCTTCATCGACATGCGAATCAGAACCGGAAGCGCTTGCAAAATGGTTCATGTTGTTTAAAAATGATGATTCCTTATTGCTGTTGTTGCTTCCGGCGTTATCAAGCGAATCTACATCCACATTGTAAGCTTTATAATAATCGTCCATTGTGCCGCCGGCGTTTGGTGTGCTTCCGGAAGATTTGTGTTTGGCAGTCGATATCATTTGCGATGCGTCAATGATCACCGCGTCTTTTCTTGCGTTTGCGCCTTCACCGGCATTTATCGCCAGGCCAAAGTCGGAAGCGTCCATGTTTCCATTGCCCACGAGCCTGATCGAAGCGGCAACGGTCGAATCGGCCGTCATATACTTAATTACCTGATCGTAACCTTTGCCGTCCGCGGCCTTCACGGATGTAACTTCCACGCTCGTGATCCTAACCTGCGCTTCATTTGACATGTCGCCGCTTGATTTCTGTACGATCTGACCGTTTTCCATCTGGAAATCAACGGGTTCGTAGTTTAGTCCATCTTCGCCGCTTGCGGTCGTAATGGGTTTTCCGTCCTTTGCCTTCACTATAATGTAATCGGGAACGGCTAGATCCATCTTGGCGTCGAAGTGGTTTCCTGCCTCGGTCGTGTTGCCGTCGTCCGTTACCTTAAATGTGAAATCTTCGGAGCCGACCTTCTGGCTGGACAATTCAAGGCCTTTATTGCTCGCGACCCATTCTCTGCTTGAATCGAACCATCCGTCGGTCATTGGAGACCCGTCGGATGAAAGTTTCGTTATTGGCTGTGTGCCGTTTGAACTCGGATCGTATAGGACATCGCCTTGCGATGTTCCGGTAATGATCCTAATGCTACCTACTGCGCCAGGTTCGCCTATGTAACCGTCACCGTTTATATCTGCCTGCGCAAGCATATCTACTATCTTCGATCTTTCATCTGACGTTGTTGTAGAATCGCTGAATTTTTCGGCGACTGTCATATCGGTATCTTCGTATTTCGAAGTAGCTATCGCCTGGAACCTTAGCATCTCTTCTTTGCTGTTATTCTGAAGTTCAGTCTTCATTTTTGGGATGCCTGCAATTTGTTCCTTTATTGTCTCGACTGCCTTATTTGCAAGCACCAGCAATTGCGTGTTATAATCCACATTCGTGCCGCTCTTGATCAAGTCCTTCAATTGCTTGATGTTGCCTTGAACCTGCGAAAGCTCCGCTTCATATTGCGTATTGAACGTGTCCCAATCCTTAAGCTGTAGCTGTATGCCCTGTTGGGCCGCATTTGATTGGATATCATCAAGCGTTGGCACCGAGAACGGGTTCTTGCTGTCATCTCGAACGGTTTTACCCGTAAGCGGATCGACGGAGGTACCTGGCGCCGCTACGCTTCCGGAATTGATAGCTAGGGAGAATGGATCCGGTACATCGCCTGCGGCTGCTGTGCTGCCGGTGAAAAGGTCGGAAATTGATGCTTCAACATCGGCTTCCGTTTGCGGAATTGTGCTGGAAGTCGTGGACGTAGTGGTAGCATCGGAGCTGGATTTGTAGCCTTCGCTTGGCGCTATCGATATTGTTTTCCAATTAACTTGCATAGTTTATCCTTTATATCTCCATCTCTTTGCTAAAATCGTTCAGTCCGTTCATCTGTGTAACGATAAAATCTTTCTTCTTCTGCAGCTCGCCTAAAAACTGGTTTGCAAGTCCCTCGTCGCTCACAGAAAGCAGGCCGCCAGTTAATGTCTTTGTCGCGTTGTCGATCCTTTCATTGTAATAGTCCAATTTTTCCTGATACAATGCATAAGACTGCGTGACCATATTGCTGATCTCGCTCTTAATGTTGTCGTCATCCACGCCATCGACCGGTTTTGGGAACGTGGCGATCACATCCTCTAAAGAGGGGATCGCGGTATCTGCTTCTACCGACGTATATTTTGCAGTATAGGCATTGGCTACGGGTTTTTCGATCGTAAGGCCAAATGGGGTGCTCAAAGATTGTTGGAATGGATCCGTTGGTTGGCCGAGTATCCCGCCATCGACCACCGATTTAAGTGCATCGCTCGCCGTTGAAACGCCGCTTGCAAAACCGTCGAACACGGCGCTGTTCGCTTCTAAATTGGCAGATAGCGAGGTATCCGCTTTCCAGGCAGAGTCGTCGGCTATCGAAACTGATTTTGGATCAAAACTCGTCTTAGGCATTTAATCCCTCTAATTTTTCTATGACCGCATTTAATTCGTTTTCGATATCTTTTACATCTACCTTTGCAACTATTCCATTATCCTGCAGGTTCTTTAGAACGGCTGCTTTTTCCTTTAGCGAAACAAGGATCTTTTCGCGGTTCATGGAATCGCTCTCTTTTACCGATTCCTTTGGCGCTTCGCTGATCGTCAGTGGCTCGCTTCTTTCAACCCCTTTGGATGGACCGATCGTATTCATAGTTTAAGTCTCCGACCTGGATATAAGCAAGTGCTGTGCCAAGATGGTTGATGGTTTATGGTAGATGGCTTATAGTAAAAAACGTTGATATTCTAGATGGTTAGGGTGGTGATGTCTTTACTATAAACCGTCAACTATCAACCATGAACTGTCATTCCGATGACATTTCACCCCAGAACTAAGGTGCTGGTTCCACAGCGAATTATTGCTGTTTTTGGACTATTTTTCTAAGGCGTTGGATCTGCGAGAACAAAGATTCGAGCGAAATGGAGTTGTCCGGGATGTTTTTTGCGGCAATGTTGGCGGTGATGGACCTGGCTTTTTGCATTAAGTGATCGATCTCGCGAAGCAGCCTGTTCGCCGCCTCTTCACTTTCAGGTGGGGCCTTTTGCAAAGATTGTTTCGCCTTCCCCCTTTTGAAATATTTGGCGATCAGCGACGGGATCTTTTCTAAGCTCTTCTTTGTTTTTACGATGTATTCGTTGGCGCCAAGTTTTATGACTTCCGCCGCAATGCTTTCATCGCCACTGCCGGAGATGACGATGATTGGCGATCCGGTAGCTTGATCAACGATGTTAACAAGCCTCTCGGTTATCTTTGTGTTGTGGATCAGGTAACCTGTCATTATCAGGTCGTATTCGGTCTGTTCCATGAAGTCGAGGCAGTCTTCGACGGTCTCTACCGTGTGGATGTCGATGGGAGAGAAGTTATCTTCTAGGATAGCGGTCAATAGCTCTAGATGTTCGGTGTTCTCTTCGAGAATGAGTACGCGTTTTAAGTTCGGCATAATGAGCAGCCTGTTTTTATGTTCCCTCTTGCCAGCTGGCAAGATACTTTTCCTGT
>CAIPVD010000305.1 GCA_903868375.1 uncultured delta proteobacterium | reverse complement strand
GGCTTTCACCATATCTTCACTTCGGGCAGATATCGGCACAACGCATATACTTCGAAGTCAAGAAAGCGCCGGCTTTTCTGGAAGAGCTGATCATTCGTCGCGAACTAGCCGACAACTTTTGTTTCTATAACGAACATTACGATTCGCTCGAAGGCGCACACACATGGGCAAAGAAGACTTTGAACGAGCATAGAAAAGATAAGCGCAGATATATTTATTCACTAAAAGAGCTTGAAGAAGCCCGCACACATGATGATCTTTGGAACGCATCGCAAAAAGAGATGATCTGCACAGGCAAAATGCACGGTTACATGCGAATGTACTGGGCGAAAAAGATACTTGAATGGTCAAAAACTCCGGAAGATGCAATAAAGCGTGCAATATATTTGAACGATAAATACGAGCTCGACGGCCGCGATCCAAATGGATATGCAGGCATTATGTGGTCGATATGCGGCGTCCACGACCGCGCCTGGAGCGAGCGAGAGATATTTGGCAAGATACGTTTCATGAGCGAGACAAGTCAAAAACACAAGTTCGACTATAGAAATTACTTTAAAAAGGTTGAAAAGGCGTGTAAACTGGCAACACAATGAGCAAAAAAGATAAACGGATAATTCTTATCGCGCAGTGTCTTATCAATCCCTATTGCCGTGTCCATATCCTGGGGCAAAATTTTCCTCTTTCGCACGAGCTAACGAACTATCTAATGAGCCACAAGGTCGGCATCATCCAATATTCATGCCCGGAAACAACAGCGATGGGGCTTATGCGCAACCCACAGGGCCGACAGCAATACGACAACGAATTCTTCCGCGCTCATTGCAAGAAGCTCCTTAAAGTTCCGATGCTGATGGTGAACGAGTTCGTAAAGAACGGCTACAGGCTAACGTGCTTCATAGGTCTTGAGAACAGCCCGACCTGCGGCATTCACTGGGGCAAGCACAAGGTAAATCGTTACAACACCGAATCACCGAACCCGATAGATAAGTCCGAACCAAGCGATCCGAAGCTTATGGGAATAATGGCCGAGATATTATCTGAAGAATTGCACGAGGCCGGAATTTCGGCGCCCTTCTTGGAATTTCCGACGCAATCGCCCCCCGATTCAGAGGTACGAAAAAACTTCTGGCAGGAACTAGAAGCTGCAATTGAACAACCTTAATACCTTGACTTTGCATTCCCTCTCCCATAAAAATCCTCGTCATGAAAAAAGATATCGGCTTAAAATTCGAAAAACTCGTGGAAATAATGCGTAAACTCCGTGCGCCAGATGGCTGTCCATGGGACAGGGAACAAACGCCGCAAAGCATTGCTCCGTACCTTCTTGAAGAGACCTACGAAACGCTTGAAGCTATAGATAAAGGCGATAATAAAGAAACGCGCGAAGAGCTGGGCGACCTTTTGCTGCAAGTTGTCTTTCAGGCGCAGATGGGCGAAGAAGCCGGACACATGCATATCGGCGATGTTATCGACGGCATTTCGGAGAAACTGATCCGTAGGCATCCGCACGTATTTGGCGATGAGAAGGTAAAAGATTCGGCGCACGTCTTGCAAAATTGGGAAAAGATAAAGAAGCAAAAAGAAGGCAAGAAGTCGCTCCTTGGAACCGTGCCGAAGGCATTGCCCGCACTTCTTAAAGCTTATCGGCTCGGCCAAAAGGCATCGCGAGTTGGATTCGATTGGACAGATGTCGAAGGCGTGCTTGCAAAGATCGAAGAAGAATCGCGTGAACTCCACGAAGCCTATGCATCGGGAAAGCGAAAAGATATCGAGCACGAATACGGCGATCTGCTTTTGATACTCGCAAATCTTGGGCGTTTTCTGGAGATAGACCCGGAAACCGCGCTTCGCAAGGCAACGCAGAGGTTCATCGACCGATTCTCTTGGATGGAAGAAGCAATTGCGAAGAAGAAGATCGAAATGCAAAGTCTGTCGCTGGAAGAATGGGATAAATTATGGGAACAGGCAAAAGCAAGCTTATAGCCCTTCTACTCTCCGCGTTCGTTTGCCCTGGGGCCGGACAGCTTTATTTGAAACGCAAGCGAATGGGCTATGCAATCCTGGCGGCGGTCTGCTTCTCGGTTATCTATCCGTCCATCCTCTTTTTTATCGAGATCAATAAGTCACTTAACGGGCTTATACTCGCCAATAATATGGCGATCGTAAATTCCGTTTATGCAATGTCTGATGCGATGCACCTTCTAAAACCAACGCTGGTGAATTGCTCGATCATATTAGGCATCGCATGGTTCATAGGTATATTGGATATTATAATAAGGAAGGATAAACTATGACCAATTGCAACTTGGATAAAAACAAGAAGATATGCACCTGCACATATGAGCCCTGCCCTCGTAAAGGCGCCTGCTGCGAATGTATCGCCTACCACCACCGCATGGGCGAGATACCCGGCTGCCTTTTCACCAAAGAAGGAGAGAGAACTTACGATAGGTCGATCAAAAGTTTTATAAAATTCTCACAACAAAATAGGCTATAATATCGAATGGTTGCATTTTTATTCAAAAAAACAGGCAACTTTTTCTTGGGCGTGCCGATAATATGAATAGAAGGGGCAACTAAATAACGAAGGAGTTTTTTATGGCGGTGAACCCAGCCTATTTAAGATCAATAAGAGCTCATTATGAATGCAAGGCACAAGCATCACTAACGGATGAAGAATTAACCAGGTTAGCCGCTGCAGATACTTTCAAGGCAGCGGATCATAGATCTGACATTTCGTGCAAGGCTCCATGCACACCTGCAATGACAATGGTTGATGGTCCGGACTCATTTGAAATAGCAGATCATAAGACAGCTAATGGCAATAAGATCATCCATAGAACTGATACGTATACGACATCGTTTTTCTGGAGTAGCGCTGGCGAATCTCCGGAATTGATACAGAAACGCGCCGATGAAGCTTTTAAAGAATTAGATCGCGACATCAAACTGATGGAACGCGGGAATTCACGCTAATTATTAAACCATTTTTGAATCCCTAAGCAAGTTTTCTCACTACCAAACTCTTAAAATGTCCAAACTCTTCTTTTGCAACGAGGCTTAAGAGCAAGAGATATACAAGTATCGCCGCGATTATTACGCCGAAGAGTTGCAGGCCAAGAATTAATCCATGCACTTCGCTGCCAAATAGCCCCAAGACATGCCTTGAAATAATATAGACGGCAACGATGCCGGGGCTTGCAAGTACAGATCGTGCGGCGCTCTTTGCAACTTTTCTACCTCCAAATAGCCCCATCTTTCGCCTGAACGCAAATGCAAGAAGCACAAAATTAACGGCAGATGCTATTGCCATCGATAGAGCAAGGCCTCTGTGAAGCAGCGGCCCCATTAGGATGAAAGACAATCCGGCGTTAACAAATAGCGCAACTGTAGCGATATAAACAGGCGTCTTTGCATCTTTCATCGCATAGAACGCCGGTACGATATTTCGAACGCCGGTTATAAATGGAATTCCTATCGCGAACATGCGCAGCGCGCCAACGGTGCCTGCGGTCGACTCGGCGGAAAAAACTCCGCGCTGGAATAAAAGACGAACGATAGGCTCGGCGAACAGAAGCAGGCCAAACATTGCGGGAATAGATTCGGTCCACGCAATTCGCAAGCTGTAGTTCAACGTTTCTTTGAACGCCTCGTGATTTTTGTCCGCTGCGTGATCAGAAAGTGTCGGAAGCGATGCAGTTGCAATAGCCACCGCAAAAAGGCCCAGCGGGAATTCGTTCACGCGATCAGCGTACCAAAGATAAGAGATACTTCCACTCGGCAAAAACGATGCAAGAAGTGTTATTACAAGCACGTTTATCTGATAGACCGCACCGCCATAAACGGACGGTATCATGATAAGGCCGATTCGCTTTAACCCTGGATGATGATAGTTAAAATTGAACTTGGGCAGCATCCCTTCGCGCGCGAGCCACGGTATCTGCAGCGCCAATTGCAGAACGCCGCCAATTATCACGCCAAGTGCCAAACCAGCAGTCGGTTGCCCCGTCCATCTGGAAAAAACGGCAGCGCCAGCGATTATCCCCAAGTTCAAAAGTATCGGCGAAGCTGCAGGCGCTCCGAAAATTTTCAACGTATTGAGAACTCCCATCGCCAGCGCCATGAGACTTACCAGAAAAATGTACGGGAACATTATCCTTGTAAGATAAACCGTCAGCTCGAACTTTTCAGGCGAGCCTTCGAAGCCGTAGGCAATGATCTTGACGATCTGTGGTGCAAAAAGTATCCCGCAAAGTGTCAGCACTGTTAAAAGTATCGATAGATATGTGAAAACTATATCGGCAACGCGCTTCCCCTCTTCCCTCGATTGCCTTAAGTACTCCGTAAATACAGGCACGAATGCCATTGTAAGCGAACCTTCGGCAAGTAACCTTCGGAGCAGGTTTGGAATGCGGAAGGCAACGTAAAATGCATCGGCGGCGGCCTTGGTGCCGAAGAAATAGGCTATAACGGAATCGCGCACCAGCCCCAAGATGCGGCTAATTAGCGTGTAAAATCCGAAGATTCCGGCCCTGCGTGAAATATTGTGGTGTTCACTCATGATTTAAGAGCCGCAATATGTTCACATCTCTCTTCAAAAATCCACGAGAAACTTAGGCGTATAAATGTACTTGCAATAATGGGCATTTTATGCGAATAACGCGCGAGTTTGCAAATTGTAATTTCCGCATAATTAATAACGAGGTAGATATGACAAATGGTAGCGTAAAAAAATTAACAGAGTGGATGCCGCTAGAAAAGGAAACGTCGGCATGTGTTGATGCAGGTTTTGATAACAAATTCTGCGAAAACCTGAATACGGCCCTGCTCAATTTAGATCCCGAAGCAATTGAAGATGTCACCAATCAGTCTGGTTTTACGACTGACTCCCCAGAATACTTTACGATCAAATTTCAAACATTGCCCGCATGGGTTAGGTCTCTTGCCTTTTGCAATGATAACAATACCAATAATTGTAATTATTCTAAGTCAATGGCTATTCTAAACAACGTCAGCGCCGGCACCAATCTCATACAGTACAACGTAATAGCGAGCTATCTTGAAAGCGACGTTCCAGAAACAAGGCTCGCGGCAACGACGCTCTTCTCGCGATTTTTGGACAAACCACATGCAGAAGAGTATCTAAGAAAAAGACTCGGAGACGATGACCCTCGAGTGGTGGCATCCGCAATACAATCACTCTCAAAGATGGGGGCCACAGATGCGCTCGGAGATGTAGAAGCGGTACTATACAAGATAGATTGGAATCACATCGGACTTTTCAATGAAGGTCCGAGGGACATATTGATTTCGGCCCAAAAATTGGCAATATCGCTCATGGATAAAAAGATCGCGAACATGAACATACCCGTACTCGCTACAGAAGAGCAAAGCGCGTTAGCGATTCTTCACTTCACAGTTGAACATTTCAGCTGGGAAAAGGGTTCCCCCATCGATTCTCAAATGGCAATTGACACCATGATCAATAAATTTGGAGATGCAGGATTCAAGGCTGTCGCCGCCTGGTCACTACCAACGGAAAAAAATCAAGTGATCCGGTCCAACGCCATAAGAGCCCTTGGAAATAATAAGAATCCGGCAGCGATCGCTTTTCTAACCATGTCGATGCAAGATGATAACAACGACATAAGAGATGTTGCCACCTCCGCCATGGCGACATTTGGTGAAGGGGCTGTTCGGGCACTTGAACAACTTCTCAAAGATCCAAAAGCACCGGTCAGGGAGTCCGCGGCAAGTGCAATCTACCAGATCGCCAGCAAATCTTGCTTAGATGGTAACACCAGCAAGACAGTATCCGGATTATTAAAGAACGATGATTGGTCGCTGCGTTCCGAAATTTACGGCAGCGCCATTTCCAAATGCGGGCCGGATCTCGTCATGCAAGGCCTAAAGAGTTTATATCCCGATGTAAGGAAAAACACGGTCGAACATATCACAGAGGCTTTTGCTTCTGTAGCTGCGATACGCCTCCTCATAGCGAACATCAAAGACAACGACAAAGATACTGGAGACGTGAAGATGAAGAAATTAGCAGAACTGTGCTCTGTAAACTTTGCGACCTGCTTCAATCAGATCAAAGCGGCCCGTTTTTAGCTTGGGATTTAGGATTTGACATTGTTTCCACCTCATGTTAGGCAGCGCTCGCATTAGAACAGACAAAAAAGAGGAATAAATTATGGCAGATGCAAGAATTCAAAAGAAGATGAAGTCGGGCCGTCACCCAAGCGCACAAAAACGCGCTCGTCAGGACGCAAAGCGTAACGCTCGTAATATTAGCAACGCAAGCCAAATGCGCACCGCAATGAAAAAGGTTCGCACGGCAGTTGCCGCAAAGGATAAAGCCGCAGCGCAAGCCGCTTTAAAGGCAGCTATTCCCGTTATCGCAAAGACAGCAACGAAGAACGCCGTCCACGAAAGGACCGCTTCCAGATATATTTCAAGGCTGACACTTGCTGTAAACCAGTTATAAGCATCATTCCCATTTAAAAATCATTTGGTATTTTAGGGGTTTAGTGCATCTTTTTTATCCACTTTCTTTAGCAACTTTCGCTATATCTCCAGCCGATAATAGTTATGAATGGGTTTTTCTACCGATCTAAAACTAACTAACGGGCTAACGCTCGAATTCAATTCGCTGCAGGACTTCGATCCTCAAGTAAATGACGGCCAAAATACAGATCTTGCATCTTTAAAACTAGCCGGCATCGTGGGCGACGCGCCTCTTCTAGGATTTGCAACGAGCTTATTGCTAGATGACCGCACTACTCCATTAAATGAAGGTCTTTTAAAGATTCAGGCGTTCATAGAAACGTATGCAAAACAAAATCCAGGTACTCTCGCAAAGTTAGGAATAACCGACATACATGCACTAACTCCTAGACAAGCGGTCCTTCTGACAAACCAGATAACTATAGAAAAGCTTCAATATTCGCATCTTCAAACGAACATATCGCGGCTTGGCGGACAGGTAGAAGGAAAATCCGGCGATAACGTCCAGCAAATGAACGATGCGATACCGGTGGAAATCTTGCTTACTACCGAATCGAGCGATGAAGGGAACGGCGTATGCAGAAATTACGCGGAAACTGCCTTTGCGCTATTTGAAACGCTAAAGGCAATGCAAGACGCGAACAGGTCGAAGTTAAATACAACGTTTTGCGTGATAAGCGGCTTTGAAAACTGGAATTCAAAAAACGTCCCGGGCTTCGTTGATTTTCATGCATGGAACAGCTTCGTAACTATCGAAGGAGATAAAGTCCATGCTATAGTTACCGACCCAACATGGGCAGACAGAGATCATGCAGATCTAACTAACGATAACGACCTTCATAAACTTGACTACACTTTCAATCGCTTGAATTCCATTGTTAGGCGATTCCAGGCCTTTAGCCTTCTAAAGCCAGAGGACCTGATCACCGAATATACAAAAGATTACAAGAATGCTCCGGACGGCGTTTCTACAACCGCATTTGCTGGCGAGATATTGTTCGAGCTATCCCAAAAAGTATTCCTAGGCAAAGAAGATGAAAAGCTTGCAATAGATATAACAACCGACTTTTTTAGCAAATGGCCAGTGAATGAAAAAGATAACTGGCAGATGGCGTTTATTGCTGCTGGCATCCTAAAAAGAATAAACGATCCGAAGGCCGCAGAGCTTATCAGTAAATGCAACATCAAAGAAAGACCGCAGGCACCCGAATCTTTCAAGCCCGAAGGGATCTATAAAGAGATGGTCAATGTTCAGAATGCGCTTGGACGGCAATATCATATGGTGGTTTCGGTAGATTGCATACGAGGGGCTACGGATACGAAACGCGTATGTGCAAAGAATGAAGATGCGCTAGCATTCGTTAAACAACTTGGTCCTATATTGCAAGAAATAGACCCCGCTTCACTTAAAGGCTTGAACTTAAGGATCTGGCCACATGAAGAAAAGATTTCGGGCTCGCTCGATACTGTCGCTATACTTGTAAGCGATGACGCCGATACCATCAAAGGAAAGATATCGCAGCGATACGCACTAAGGCAACGATGGCAGGATATCACCAGTAAATATCGCTGCGTATTCGATATAACCGGATACGTGAACCAGAACAATGACAACGAAACTTGGTCGAAACTGATGAATGGCATAGATGAGTTCTTCGGATCCATGCCCGAATATAAATATAGATACCGCGTAATAGTCATCCACGACGGCAATGGCAGCACAGTTCGTACATCGACAGGAAACCCATATCCCATAGCCATACGAGATCAAGATATTCTAGATAAAGCGTTCGCAAAGATAGATAGAGATATGACAAAGGCCCAAAATAATAAATATGATCAGATAAGTTCTCGTATCGAACGTTTTATGTTGTTTCATGGGATCGAACAAGCGCACCCTTTAGTTCGCGGTGTCGATTCTGTACTATGGAACGGTCTTGACAATTCAAATATTCGCATGATGATAAAGGATCTAAATGTCGCTTTGAGTGATGACAGGATCAAAGCCCTTGGCATTGGCGATAACACAATAGAATTGTATATTATAGACCCACAATATGCTCCCAATGCTCCGGCTATAACAGGCAATGGAAGAATTGCGATACCTGACAACCTTGACAAGGAGGCTATTGTCGCGTGGCTCGTCAAAGCAAATGGCAGCAGGCTTGAGATGCAAAGCAATATAAAAGATGCCAATGATTTGCTTAAACCCTATAACGTCACGGTTTCCGTAGCGGCACATACAGATTGGACACCAGAGATTGCGGCCAAGCTAGCGGTCATGGCCAGTTCGATAGTGAAAGACCCGCCACCTGAAGGAACTCATTCACTGCAGCTCGAAAAGGGCCATGTTAATTGGGTATCAACGATTGAGGGAAGCAAAGTCAGCAACACATTATATTCCGAAAACGTTGCAGAAGATTATAAAAATAAGTTATTAGCAAAGCTCCGCCAGTCATTTCACAATTAGTTCCCTGACACATTTTTGAAGAAGAACTTTTTTGGGTACTTTGGAAGATTTGAGCATCTTATCGGTTAGGTATAATCTTTTAAAGCCGTCTTTCAATTCGCGCGGGGTGAAAAGCTTTACCTGGCCCAAGTATCCGTCCATAAAGAACGGATTGACCCCCAGTATCTTGGCAAGCGAACTTCTGTCAATTGAGCCGCCCTTTCCCATCGCCGACTTCGCCTTTGAAAGTATCCGCCAATGACGGGCAAGAAGGGAAAGCACCATCACTTCGTTCTCGCCGAACTCGAGCAACCTATCCAGAATATGTATAGCCTTGGAGATATCTTTTTTGCCGACGGCATCGGCAAAAGCAAATGCCTCTTTTCTGCCGGTTTCGGTCAGCACAACATCGACATCATCTGCCTCGATTACCTTTTTATCGCCGATGAAGAGAATGATCTTTTCAAGCGCACCGGCAAGTTCTCCCATATTATTTCCAACGAGTTCCGCTATAAGCCTGCACGCCTCCATAGAGACGCTCTTGCCAAGCCGCTGCGCCTCCATGCGGACCCAGTCCGGCACTTTATCGTCGTAAAGCTGCTTGCATTCTATCGCCGCGCCCTTTTCGGAAAGCGCCTGAAAGAATTTCGTTCTACCGTCGGCCTTGTCGGCGACAAAGACGAGCGTTGAAGACCTTGAAGGCCTTTCAAAATATTTAACGAAGCTTTCGGCATCTTTTATGGCGTGCGCCTCGCTAACGATTATTAAGCGCATCTTTGCGAACATCGGCATCGTTTCGGCAGATGCTAAAATATCTCCGGGTTTATTCGCCTTACCTGAAAACCTGTCGGGCTCGGCATCTTCGCCGTTCACCTTTGCGACAGCTTCTTTAATGCGCGCGAGCGCCGTGGCGGCAAGGTAGCTTTCCGGCCCGTAGATAAAATATATGGGCCTAAGGTTCTTACCTCGTAGTTCTTTGTCCAGATCTGATATAGTTAACTTAGGCATTGTTTCCGGTTCATCCCACCACAATGTTCACGAGCTTCTTTGGAACATAGATGATCTTCTTGACCTGCTTGCCTTCTATGAACGGCGCGGCCTTTTCGGCAGCTTGTGCGAGCTTTTTTATCTCTTCTTCGCCGGTGTTCGGATCGACTTCCAGCTTATCGCGGAGCTTTCCATTCACCTGGACGACTATCATCATCATTTCATCCGCCGTCTTTGCCGGATCGAATTTCGGCCACGAAGAATTTATAACGCTTTCTTTATGCCCAAGCCCCTTCCAAAGTTCTTCCGCCATGTGAGGCGCGAAGGGCGATATCAACTGCACCAGGATATTTACGGCATCTTTTGTTACTGAAGCCTCGTTAGCGTAGAGGAAATTTACGAACTCCATTATTGCGGAGATCGCAGTATTGAAATGGAAACGTTCTATTTCACTCGTAACGCGTTTTATCGTTTTATGAGTCCAGCGTTCCAGGTCCGGCGACTGTTCTATACTTTTCCCCGCCTGGCATATGCGCCAAACGCGATTCAAGAATCTCCAGCTACCTTCAATGCCGGCATCGCTCCATTCAAGGTCTTTTTCGGGTGGCGATGCGAACAAAATGAAGAGTCTTGCGGTATCTGCGCCGTATTTTTCTATGATCTTATCGGGATCAACGATGTTGCCGCGCGACTTAGACATTGCTGCGCCGCCAAGAGTTACCATCCCTTGAGTTAACAGGTTCTTAACCGGTTCATTCGTTTCGCTGAACTTGAGAAGGTTTAGATCGCGAAGTATCTTCATGTAGAATCTGGAATAGAGCAGATGCCCGACCGCATGTTCGATGCCGCCGATATATTGATCGATAGGCATCCAATACTTCGCAGCTGCAGGATCGACCGGGCCTTTATCGTATTTTGGCGAGCAATAGCGAAGGAAATACCAGCTCGACTCCACGAACGTATCCATCGTATCGGTTTCGCGGCGCGCCTTACCTCCGCATTTAGGGCACTTGCAATTGACGAACTTTTCTACTTTCGCAAGAGGCGAGCCACCCTCGCCCGTTAGCTGAACGTCTTTTGGAAGTTCCACCGGCAGGTCCTTTTCAGGTACGCCAACCGTTCCGCACTTTTCGCAGTAAATAATAGGTATCGGCGCCCCCCAATAACGTTGCCTGGAGATGCACCAATCTTTCAACTTATAGTTTACAGTTGCCTTTCCAACTCCTTGTAATGAAAGGTCTAATATTATTTGATTTCTGGCGTTTTCAGATTCAAGGCCTGTGAATTTGCCAGAGTCTATAAGTATTCCGTCATCTTCATACGCCTTGCTTTTATCGATGTCGCCGGACCGTGGGCTAATAACCTGCTTGATCGGCAAATTATACTTCTTGGCAAAATCGAAGTCTCGGCTGTCGTGCGCCGGTACCGCCATAACTGCGCCGGTTCCATAATCCATTAATACGAAATTTGCCGTGTAGATCGGCATATCCAAACCCGTTGCCGGATTTATGCAATACGCCCCCGTCCAAACGCCTTCTTTCTCGAAATTACCCGCGATCCTATCGAGACGGCCGATCTTGGATGTCTTTTCCTTGAACTCTTTAATCTTCTTCTCCTGCCCCGTTCCCTTCGCCAGCGCTTCCACCAAAGGATGTTCGGCGGCAAGGCTCATGAACGTTGCACCAAACAATGTATCGGGGCGAGTGGTGAAGACCTCGACCTGTTTATCGGAATCCTTAACGTTGAATTTAATACTAGCGCCCACGCTCTTACCTATCCAAGCGCGCTGCATGTTACGAACGCGTTCCGGCCAACCTTCAAGCGTATCGATATCTTTAAGCAGTTCTTCGGCATAAAGCGGCAGGCGGACGAACCATTGAGTAAGAGGCTTTAGCGCCACTTCGTTATCGCAGCGCCAGCATTTGCCGCCTTCCGCCTGTTCGTTGGCAAGAACCGTTTTGCACGTATCGCACCAGTTAAGCATCGCCTCTTTGCGAATGATTATCCCCTTCTCGAACATGCGCAGGAATACGAGCTGTTCCCATTTATAATATTCGGGATCGCAAGTCGCGACTTCACGGCTCCAATCGTAGGAGATGCCAAGTTTCTTGAACTGCAGGCGCATGTAATCGATATTTGAATATGTCCATTTCGCCGGATGGCTTTTGTTCTTGATCGCAGCGTTCTCCGCCGGCATGCCGAAGGCGTCCCAGCCGATCGGATGCAGAACGTTAAATCCGTTCATCCTTTTGTAACGCGTGACGAGATCGCCAATTGAATAATTGCGCACGTGCCCCATATGCAGACGGCCTGATGGATACGGCAGCATTTCCAATAAATAGTATTTGGGCCTTTTCGGGTCTTCTTTTACCTGATAAATTCCGCTCTTTTCCCACTCCTTTTGCCACTTTGATTCTATCGATTTAGGATCATACGTTTCGTTCGTCATGCTATCCTCACCTCCGGCACTGGAATGATGAATTTAACTCCCTTATCTCGCAGCGCTTTTTCTTTGGCAAGAATGGCGTCCGCATAGTTCCACGCCAAAAGAATTACGTAGTCGGGCAGCATCTCGTTCATCTTCTCTGGAGCCAAGACCGGAATATGTGTCCCCGGTGTATAGAGCCCCTGCTTTAAAGGCGTTGTGTCGGTTACAAATGAAACGGTGTCTCCGTTCAAATGAAAATAATTAAGAAGCGTGTTCCCTTTTGCCGGCGCTCCGTAAGCGGCGATCTGCTTGCCTTCTGCTTTAAGGCCTGAAATCAATTTTAATAGTTTGATCTTATTCGATTCGACCTTGTCAGAGAACGCCTTGTAAGTTTCTATCCGGTCCAGCCGAAGTTCCTTCTCTTTTTTCAGCAGGTCCGCAACTTGCCTGCTCGGCTCGCCATGTTTCGCAACATAGACTTTGAGCGATTGCCCGTGAATGGGAACGAGCGTTGCATCTATAATCTTCAGCCCAAGCAGTTCGGTCATGTGTTTAAGGCTGTGAAGCGAATAATAGCAAAGATGTTCGTGGTAGATCTGGTCGAATCCGCCATCGCCTATCAAGTTCCCGACCCAATGCGCCTCGAATACGAAGACGCCGTCATCGGCAAGCAGCTTTTTCACTCCTTTGAATACGCCATGCAGGTCGTCAACATGCGCCATAACGTTATTGGCGGTCATAGCCTTTGCGTGACCATACTTTTTAACGATCTTCTCTGCCAGCTCCTCGCCAAAGAAATCGCAGATCGTTTCAACTCCGCGCTTCTTTGCTATCTCCACCACGTTCTTCGCCGGATCGACGCCAAGCACCCGGCATTTGTCCTTTATGCTTTCGAGCAAAACGCCGTCGTTGGAACCTATTTCCACCACCAAGTCGTCGCGGTTCGTAGCGAAACGGCGTGCGATCTCTTCTCCCAGCTGACAAAAGTGATCGGCCAACGGCTTACTGGCTGAAGTAAGGTAATGATAATCGCTGAACATCATAGAGCTATCTACAACGTCGGCAAGCTGCACCAGCGAACATGTCTCGCAAAAATAGACGACAAGCGGAAATGCAGGTTCGGGCTTGTTTAGTTCCTCTTTTTTAAGAAAGGCATTCGCAAGAGGCATCGTGCCTAAATCTAATATTTTCTTTAGGCCTTTCGACCGGCATATCCTGCATTCATCTTTGTGTTTGAAATCGGCTTTCATATTTTATTCTCCCATTCCGTCTTTAAATATTCTACCAGCGCCTCTTTCCACGGGCGCATTATCTTGACCTTCGACACCATCGATTCGTTCGAGACACGTTCGGCATCGAGGTCGAAATAGCGCCTATCAACGGCCACAACCTTTACCGACGGGTTAAGCACCTCTGTTATCGCTTTTGCGATATCGTATCTTGAGCAAACGCCTTCGTTGGAAAGATTGAACGTCCCTACCGCGCCATCTAGCAATAACTTCTTAATGCCACCGACCAGATCTTTTCCGAAAGTTGGCGAGCCGCAAACGTCGTTCAGCGCCTTGATCTCCTTATTCCGCAATTGAGCGATGATCTTCGCAACGAATTTTTCGTCTTTTTTTGGGCCGCCGCCGAACATCCAGCAGGCACGCGCGATTATATGGTCCTTTAAGAGCGACCTAACTATCACCTCGCCCAAAAATTTCGAATGTCCGTAATAATTTTTCGGATTGGGCATATCGTCTTCCGTATATGGGCCGCTCTTTTGGCCGTCGAAGATACCGGAGGTCGAAACATAAACTAACTTCGCCCCGACCTCTTTTGCCGCGAGAACAACGTTGTACGTACCGACGGAATTTATAAAATAGGCGTGGTTTGGGTCTCTTTCGCACCTGTCAACGTCGGTTTCAGCAGCTAGATGAATGATAACCTCTGGCGCGTGTTTTTTTACAACCGACATGGTTTCGTTCATGTCCGCAACGTCTAGCGAACGGGGATCTGTCTTGATGCCGAAATCGACGTAAGAGCCGACCATGCCATCGGCGCCGGTTATGAGCGTTTTAGGTAAATTTTCTTTCATACATTGAAGTTCTATAGAACGATTTAGCCAGCAAAAAGAAGAACATGACCTTGAATATTCCAAATGAATATTTCAGGCTGTGTTTAAGGCTCGCACCTCTCTTAACGCCGGTATAGTTCGTATCGACAGGCACTTCCGCTATGGAACATTTGTTAAAAGCGGCCTGCGCTATTAATTCAAAACTGAATATATAACCGTTCGAATCGTTCTTGTAATTGATCTTCTCGAGCAACTTTCTAGTATAGACCCTAAATCCCTGATGAAGATCGTGTATCTTAACGCCCAAAACAACCTGCGCTATTTTGTTAAGCGCCATTATCGGAAAGAATTTCCAAACGCGCATACCGCTGGAAAGAGGTGCCTTCGCATCGTAGAAACGGTTGCCTAAAACAAGATCGGCGCCATTTTCGACCGCCTTAAGCGCCGCGGGAATCGCGGAAGGATTGTATTCGCCGTCAGGGTGAATATCTATTATGACGTCGGCGCCTCCCTCCAGCGCTATCCTTATCGCCTCTTTCATATTGCCGCCATAGCCAAGATTTACGCGGTTCTGATAGGCATTGATTCCAAGCTCCTTTGCAAGTTCAAACGTTCCGTCTTTAGAAGCGTCATCGACTAGAACAAGCTCATCGACAAGATGCCTTGGAAAGGAAGAATAGAATTGCCTTAAAGTGCCGGCGGCATTGTAAGCAATAAGTATTGCGATGATTTTCTTTGGCTTTTCCATGTACTTTGGCACCGTATAAATATTTGCCTAACAGCGCAAGCTTTTTTCGATGAAAATGAAGGTTTATGGCACTTTTAGCCACGGCGAGATTAACCTTAACCTTTCTTGTGCGGAAATCATTGCATCGATGTTTTTTAATTTGCCGATTACGACGACGGTAACGATGAAGATTACCGATTAGTTCAGCTTGAATAGCATCTTGTATATTTGCAGGAGATTGTCCTGATAAAAGCTGAATTGGGCCTGATCGATTAGATGATATGCAAGAGCAATATCCATAATTGAAGACACTTCCGAAGCTGAACCCATTGCAATGTTGAAGAACCTCTTTCTTTCAAGTGCAGATGTCCTTGCGTTGCCTTCGGCAATGTTGAGAACTATACTTGAAAGAGCCCGCTTCAGCTGGTCGGTTAGATAATAATATCCTCTCGGCCATCTTGAGATCAGATTCGGCATTGCCTTTGCTATCAACATCGCCAGCTGATAACATTTGAGCCGTCCGTGCAACATATAAACTCCTTTCATTTGTGAGGGAGACCTCATTGCCTCCCAATTGTGAGAGGCAATGAGGCCTCTCTCACAAGAAAGGAAATTTATGAATCACGGACGGCTACATTGTTATCAAACCTTGGTTGATGTTGCAAAGGCGATGCCGAATCTGATCTCGGCTCTACCGAGAGGAGAAGGTTATTTGATCGACCAGCTGAAACGGGCTCTCGCAAGTGCGATACTGAACTTAAGCGAGGGCAACAGTAGATATTCTCAAAGAGAAAGGAACAGATTCTTTGATATTTCTTTAGGCTCAATCGCAGAAAGTTCATCGGCAATAGATATCATCTATGCTTACGGCTATATATCTGTCGCACATGCGCAAATAATCCATGAAAAATTGGAAAGGGCCTATGCAATGGTAAGAAATCTCAAGAGGTAAATCTTACATCAAAATCTCAATCGATTTTTCGTTCTTATCTCTGATTCTACATCTCTAAAATCGCTTTTGCTTTAACATAAATGCATGATTACCGCCGAGACCAGAGCGTGTAGCTTACATTGCCTGAACTGCAGATCGCTTCCGTAAATTTTCCGCGATTGTATTCGTTCCTTAAGGCACCTCGATAATCGAACCTATCTAGCAGATAACGATCCGGTGAAATTACGAAATATTTTCTTTTTGGCACTATATCCTTCCACGCATCGGCATATTTTTCGAAGTCTATATAGCGCCTGATATCGAGATCGCTACGCAGGTTGTTCAGTTGAACGGAGGGATCGGGATACGCTAACACATACAAGGTTTCTCCATTCGGTATCTTCTGCGCTATGCATTCAGCCGCCATTCTATAATCGCTTGAACGAAACAATTTAGATGATACTGAATTGTAGAACCATAGCTGATATAAAACCGCCACAATCATCGCAAACACCAGAACTTTAACGGCGCGCGGCGAAACATCGGGAAAGATATCCCTGATCAATGCAACCGCAAATATCGAAACCGACACCGTAACATAAGGGCTGTAGGTCGAAAACGCACAACCTAAGTTCAAGATGAACCAGAACACGCCGGCTTCGATGGTAATAGGCGAAAGTTTTAGCCCCTTTTTCCATTTAATCAGGAGCGCAACGATGCAAACGATCACGGAAAATGGAACGAGGTCCGCTTGCCACCTTGGGATCTTGCCAGTTTGAGTTAAGAACGAGATCGACGGATAGAAAAGCGGAACAAAGAAACTCTTGATAAACTTAAGCGGCCCGCCGGCAACACCCTGCCCTGCGGATATCTGGTTAGAGAAGAGCTGATATTTGAAATCTGCAAAGTGGCGGCCGATGTAATAAAGATACGGCGAAAGAAAGAATGCGGTCGATGCGGCAACCAGCCCAAGTGCGATAGAACGCCGGCGCCAGCCATTTTCTCGGCGATAAATTGCGTAGGCAACGATCGGGATATAGAATATCGCAAACTGATGGTTCAGCGCGGCAAGGGCAAGAAACGCACCCGCCAGAAGGTATCTCCACAACGCTAATTTTTCGTCGCGAGCAACAAGCGTTCGCCAAAGGCACGAAAAAATAAAAAGCCCCAGCCACTCCGGCCTTGCGATGTTTGTATAATGATAAACGAGCGGATTGAAGGCAAGCAGCGCCAGGAAGAGTTTTTGCCTATTCTCCAGGCGCAGGATATTTGAAACGTTGATGAAGGTAAGAAACGCCAGAAGATAATTGAAGCCGAAAGCTATTCGCGGATCGGTGCTGCCAAAAAGTTTCAGAAAGACGAGATGAACGAATGGATAGAGCGGCCCATTGTTGAAATTGAAATTTAAGTACGTCGGATCGAAATCGCCCCATATAAGATAGCGAAAGATACCGGTCTTAAAAAAATCGCGCGCCACCGATTCATAGACGATATGGTCAGGCCACGGCGGTGCCGGAAAGTTAAGAACAAAGACGAACAAAAGGAACGGACACGCCAGAAGCAGATAGTAGTAATATTTTTTCATATTCATCAATCTCACAAAATGTTCATTCCACGACCCAATGTTTTCTTGGTTCGGGAAACTTTCGGGTCCTGCCGCCGAACAGCCCCAATTTCGGCATCGCCAACAGAATTTCATTGCACACGGCGATT
>CAIPVD010000304.1 GCA_903868375.1 uncultured delta proteobacterium | reverse complement strand
TTGGTATTGCTCATTTCGTTTGGCTTCTATTATAGCCATTCTTTAAGTCGCTATACTAATGGCGGTGAAACCGATCCTATTCAGCGGACAACTATAAAGTATATCGAGCATATCATTGAAGCATCGCGCATAAATGGAATGAATCCGGCGCTTGTTGCGGCGATAGTTGCGGTCGAATCGAACTTTAATCCGAACGCACTTTCTTATGCGGGCGCAAAAGGGCTGATGCAGATAAACGGCGTTACGGCAAGGTATCTAAAAGTGAAAAATCTCTACGATCCCGAATCTAACATCAAGGCGGGCGTTGGATATTTAAATGAACTGTCCGAGATGTTCGGCGGAAATTTAAGATTGATCCTTGCCGCTTACAACGCAGGGCCTGGTGCAGTTAAAAAATTTGGCGGCGTGCCTCCATATAAGCAGACAAGAAAGTATGTCGAAAAGGTTCTAGCTCTGTTTCATATCTACAAATCCGCTCCAGAACTTATAGCCTTAAATTCTAAATAATTCGAACATTTCCTCCTTGTCATTGCCATTTCCAAGACTTATATTTCACCTATCATGAAATACGATAAACTAACGCTAAAGGCGCAAGAAGCGGTCGGTGAGATGCAAAATATTGCCAGCCGATTTAAACATCAATCGCTTGAACCTGAACATCTTTTATATGTCCTTATTACGCAGCCGGAAGGAGTGGTACCTTCGATACTTAAGAAACTGGGCGTTGATATTAATGGGCTTACTTCAAATATAGAGAAGGCGCTGGAAAAACTTCCGTCGGTAACCGGCGCGGCTCTTGGCCAGGTCTATCTCTCCAATACACTTAACAAGGTCTTCGATCAGGCTGCTCGCGAGGCGGAAGGCCTGAAAGATGAATATGTTTCCACCGAACATTTTTTGCTGGCGCTCGTTAATTCAAAGGGAACAGTTGCCGGCGATATTTTGAAGTCAAGCGGCGTTAAACGCGACGATATATTAAAGGTTCTGCAAACCATTCGTGGTCCTCATCGCGTTACCGACCAAAATCCGGAGCAAAAATATCAGGCGCTGAAAAAATATACGCGCGATCTAACGGAACTGGCGAGAGCCGGAAAGCTCGATCCTGTTATCGGAAGAGATGACGAGATAAGGCGCGTGATCCAGGTTCTATCGCGCCGCACGAAGAATAATCCAGTGCTTATTGGCGAGCCGGGTGTTGGAAAGACCGCAATAGCCGAAGGCCTGGCGCAGCGAATCGCAAAGGGCGATGTTCCGGAAACACTAAAGAACAAGCGGCTTCTGGCGTTGGATCTTGGCGCCATGATCGCAGGTACAAAATATCGCGGCGAGTTTGAAGATAGGTTGAAGGCTCTTTTAAAAGAGATAGAAGATGCCGGCGGCGAGGTCGTTCTATTTATCGATGAAATGCACACGCTAGTCGGTGCAGGCGGCGCGGAAGGTGCGATGGATGCATCGAATATGCTAAAACCTGCGCTTGCCCGTGGAGAACTTCGCTGTGTTGGTGCAACTACGCTCGATGAATATCGCAAGCACATAGAAAAAGATGCGGCGTTCGAACGCCGTTTTCAGCAGGTTTACGTTGGTGAGCCTTCTGTTGAAGATACGATCGCGATACTTCGCGGGCTGAAAGAACGCTACGAAGTCCACCACGGCGTTCGTATCCAGGACGGCGCGATAGTTGCTGCCGCGCAGTTTTCTCATCGTTACATTCAAGGACGTTTCTTACCGGACAAGGCGATTGACTTAATAGATGAGGCGGCTTCAAAACTCCGCATCGAGATAGACAGCATGCCGACCGAGATAGACGAGATAGAGCGCCATATCATGCAGCTGCAGATCGAGAAAGAAGCGCTTAAAAAAGAATCGGACGCGGCAAGCAAGGATCGGCTGAAAAAAGTCGAGAAGGAAATAGCCAACAACCAGGCGGATTCGTCCGAACTTAAATCGCACTGGCAATTGGAGAAGGCGGCGATCGCGGAGATAAGGGCAGCGAAGAAAGAGCTGGAAGATGCAAAGATAGAACAGGAGCGCGCCGAGCGCGAAGGGAATCTGAACCGTGCCGCTGAACTTAAATACGGTGTTATCCTTGCACTTCAAAAGAAGATAGATGATCTGAATAGCAAACTACTTGATGTCCAAAAAACGAGAAAGATGCTGACCGAAGAAGTAACGGCAGACGATGTTGCCGAGGTCGTTGCTAAGTGGACCGGCGTTCCAGTCTCTAAAATGATGGAAGGTGAGAAGGAAAAACTTGTACGCATGGAAGATAAATTGCGTCAGCGAGTTGTTGGCCAAGACGAAGCTCTGAAAAAAGTTGCAAATGCCGTTCGCAGGTCGCGTTCGGGATTGCAGGATCCGAATAGGCCTATTGGTTCATTTATATTCTTAGGCCCAACTGGCGTTGGAAAGACGGAAACGGCGCGTGCGCTAGCAGAGTTCCTCTTCGATGACGAAAAGGCGATGGTCCGCATCGATATGAGCGAATACATGGAGAAGCACACGGTGTCTCGCCTGATAGGAGCGCCTCCAGGATACGTTGGCTATGAAGAAGGCGGACAATTAACGGAGGCAATTCGCAGAAGGCCATATGCCGTTGTACTTTTCGATGAGATAGAAAAGGCGCATCAGGAGGTCTTCAATATTTTGCTACAAGTCTTGGATGATGGACGTTTGACCGACGGCCAAGGACGCACCGTCGATTTTAAGAATACGGTAATCATAATGACGAGTAATATTTCCGACGACCTGAAAAACCATTTCCGGCCGGAATTCTTGAACCGTGTCGATGATATCGTTACGTTCAATTCGCTTGGTGAAGGCGAGATAACGAAGATCGTCGATATTCAGCTGAAACATCTGCAAAAACTTTTGGCCGATCGAAAGATAACGCTAACACTTACCGCCGCCGCGAAGAAGTTCATTGCGAAGGAGGGCTTCGATCCAGCATACGGCGCAAGGCCGCTAAAGCGTTCGATACAAAAGAACCTCCAAGACCCGCTTTCAATGAAGCTGCTCGAAGGCGAGTTTAAGGACGGAGATGCGATCAAAGCCGATATAGGTAAATCGGGCGAGTTTGTGTTCGTAAAAATATAAAAAGGCTTTAATGGCCAAGCAGAGAAAGTTTTTGAAGCAGCGAATCAACTTCTGTTGCGAATTTCCTTATTACTTCGATATAGTTTTTTGGCGCTGCAAAAAAATAATCGTGAACGGTGGCATTTCTTGTATCAAGCGCCGACATCCAGATGTCGACATCTTTTATCCAGCCGAACTTTATTGCCTCCTGTATCGCAGGCCTTGGCCCTGGTGCTTCTCCTCCTTCGAATTCAACGGCGACCTTTAGCGCCTTCCAACTGTATTCGAACAGGGTTTCAAAGCGTTTTACCGCGCCGTCTTCAAGGATCCCTTTTGCCGTCTTTTCTTTTTCGGCCTTTAAATGTTCCAGTGCTTCGTTAAGTTTAGTCAGCGCCGCTTGAACGCTTTCCACGGAACTTTTTATTTTTTTGGATGTCATGGTTCATCCACCTTCCTTTCTTAAGTATATCATGTCGTTCTCGATCGATCTTTTGAACCAGTCGGGGGCGGAATTTAAATTCACTGCGTCTATTCTGTATGGAAAAGATGCTTCGGACAGGTCGCGCTTCAATGTGCGCAGGCCTTTGTCATCGGCTTTTTTGTGAAAATAAAATGCAAAGTCGAAATCGTGAGCAACGCCTGTTTTTCCCGCCGCCCTCGATCCAAAAAGAACAAGGTCGGCGTGGCTCGCTTCGGCAAATTCAAGAAGACGAACTGTTATCTTTTTGATCTTGTCGGGGAAATCTTCGAGGATGATCGACCTTGAATCGCGCTCTTCGGTGATTTCGTGATAATCGAGCCCTAGCTTTACGATCATCTTTTCAAAGGTTGAGTTAAAGACGGTATCCTTTCCGAACATATTGTATATGCTCTGCCTCGATGCCCCTATCAACTTTGTTAACTTTGATATATTTAGCCCTTTAGCCTTAAGTAGGGCCTCAAGCCTTGTTTTGCTTAGATATAACATAGTTATATTGTCTTATATAGTGGATATAATGTCAAATATAATCTACACTAAAACTTAGCAACTTTTTTCATTTTCGACCGATATATAATATATAGGAGGTTTTTCTTATGTCGGTTGATGAATTGAATGGTAAAATTTGCAAGGATGTCCGTTATGGCTTAACTCTGTTTGGGCCTTCAATTCCAAATGATGATCTAAATGATGCCTTATATATCTTTCAGGCCATGGTAAGTCGCTGGGGGGAGGAGATGCAGGCAGGTTCTGAACAAATAAGGTTCTATTATGACGGTCTTTCCAAAATAGTGGCGGATATTCAACGAAAGAAGCCGGATGAGGCGGACTATGCGAACAAGCTTTTCGCTCCGTCTATAGCATATTTCAAACAAAGACTGGATAACAGACAAAGAGCAGTGATAAATTGTTCGGGTAATAGTCCCGCTTCGGTTGAAAGAGCAAGGACCTTGCCTCCTAAGGACCATTCTAAGATAGATCTTCCCCAGCTTGAAAAATTTGTTAGAGAAAGATTTGGCATCGAAACCAGTGGAAATCTTGAAGAGGCATTGGCGCACAAGGTTTTTTATGCAGATATTAAGCCGTGGTCAGGCGATCTTGTGTTGGTACTGGCAGATGTGCATACAGATATAAGGATAACCGCCGATTATATTAAACTGCTTGCAAGGCTCGCTTCAGAAAAAGGGTTTGAGCTTGTCCTTGGCCTTGAAAAGGGCCCCAAAAAATCAGAAGAGAACGGTGGTGTCGCCAATGGTTCAAAGGGCAATCCGTTGATCGCTATTTTAAAGACGGCCATTGAACAGGGGATGAAAGCTGAAGATGTCTTCCTTAATGTGATGAGCAACAAGGATTACGAAGCAGCGCTTTGTAACGATCCTAAGATGGTCATGATCAGCCGGGAAAGCTTATACACTACCGGAGATAAATGCTCTATAGAGCAATTTGTTCCTATAACGAAAGAGATCTTTGAAGATACACTGTGTGATGGAAGGGCGGCGGTCTGGCCCCTTGAAAATGCATCTCAAAGAGCTGAAGCGGAGGCCCTGATCAGCGACTTAAAGAATGGGTCGAAAGGATCCGATGCGAAGGTATCAGAGGCCGTAAGGCATTTTGTGCAGAGCTTCCAAACATTATCAATCGAGAGGTCAAAGACCATGGCCGATACGCTTGTGGACGATTTGGCAAGTAACAGAACCATGCGTCACAGGATCGTTGTTTTTAGCGTGGGCGGCGAGCATGTTTTTGAGGTGGTCAAAGAGCTGAAAGAAAAGAACATCAACGGTTCGGTGGTGGGATTGATGTCGATGGGAAATTTTTATAGAAAATATTGAAACTATATCATCTGACAGACATTTTTATCGATTGCCAAAATAATATTTTCTTTATATGGCTGCCTCATCATGAAAAGTTTCAAAGCTCCGGCGAAGATAAATATCGTTCTGCGCGTGACAGGACGCCGTGCGAACGGGTACCACGACCTGCTCATGCTGAACGAGACGCTAGATGTGTATGATGAGATCGAGATAGAGGTCGGAAGTCGGAAGTCGGAAGTGGGAAGTCAGATAAAGATCACATGCGATGACAGAAGCGTTCCGTGCGACGAAACGAATATTTGCTATAAAGCGGCGGCGAAATTGCTTGAACTTGTGCAGGGTAAGTTTTCGGTGAAAATCCACATCATAAAACGAATTCCCGTGGCAGCAGGCCTTGGCGGCGGTTCGTCTGATGCCGCGGCAGTGCTTCGCGGGCTTAACGAAATTTTGGATCTTAACCTTTCTCGTGAAAAATTATCCGAACTGGGAGTGAAACTCGGCGCCGATGTTCCGTTCTTCTTATATGATAAGCCGGCGGTATGCGAAGGGATAGGCGACAAGGTGACCACTTTAGATAGCCTTCCTAACATGTGGATTTTACTCATAAATCCAAATTTTCCGGCCTCAACCAAATGGGTTTACGAAGAGTTCGATAAATTGCCAAATTTAGCGCAAATCCAATTGACACCTGATATAGCGCGTGCTAGGTTGCCTCGCTTTTTCAAGGAGTTAGGCGAAGTTGCGAAAGTTGTACACAACGACCTGGAATTGGTGACGGCCGAAAAATTTCCTGAAATAAAGCAGATAAAAAAGCAGCTTGTGGATAACGGTGCCATTGTTTCGTGGATGAGTGGAAGCGGACCGACCGTTGTTGGGATGTTCAGAACTGAAAAAGACCGCGTGGCGGCTGCTAAAAAGATAAGAAAGAACAATTCGAATTGGCGAGTGATCGAAACTTCGAATATTAAAAATTGATCTCGGTGGGGAGTAGACAAGCGGTAAGTCACCAGCCTTTGAAGTTGGCATTCGGTGGTTCGAATCCACCCTCCCCAACAGGCTGCTTATTGTAGGGTTATAAACATATGGCTGCGACTCGAAAACGCATGAAGTTTGCGAAAAAGGTTTCGGCCAAAACTAAAAATAAGAAGGGTAAAAAAATGGCTCAATTCAAGAACCTAAAGATCTTTGCAGGTAACGCCAACAAGAAGCTGGCTCAAGAGATCGCAACAGTTCTGAATATTCCGGTAGGCTCAGCAGAAGTGAAGCACTTCTCTGACGGCGAAACTTGGGTCGAAATCGAAGAGAACGTTCGCGGAATGGATGTATTTCTCATCCAGCCGACGAGCAACCCTGCTAACGAGCATTTGATGGAGCTCCTTATCATGGTAGATGCAATGAAACGTGCCAGCGCCGATAGAATAACAGCGGTGATACCGTACTATGGTTATGCAAGGCAGGAAAGAAAAGTTCATCCGCGCACGCCGATTAGTGCGAAGCTGATCGCCGATCTTCTTGTTGCCGCTGGAGTTGATAGAATATTGTCGTTAGATTTGCATGCCGGACAGATACAAGGGTTCTTTAATATCCCGGTCGATCACTTGTTCGCGATGCCTGTACTTCTCGATTACATAAAGAAGAACATACAGGACGATATAATAATAGTGGCGCCAGATGCCGGTGGCACAGAACGTGCCCGTGCATATGCGAAGAAGCTTGGCGTGCCGATGGCAATGATCGATAAACGCCGTCCGTCTCCTAACGTTAGCGAAGTTATGAACGTCGTAGGCGATGTGGAGAACAGGACTTGCATCATCATCGACGATATGATCGATACCGGTGGTACGCTTGTGAAGGCTTCAGAGGCGCTCGTTAAGAACGGAGCAAAGGCTGTTTATGCATGTGCAACTCATGCAGTACTCTCTGGTTCCGCGATCGAACGCATCGAAGGTTCGATATTAAAAGAAGTGGTCGTGACAAATTCGATAGCAAGGAACGTTTCTTCCAAAAAGATCAAGGTCCTGTCCGTTGCGCCGCTACTTGGAGAAGCAATTAAGAGGATACATTCGGCGGATTCAGTTTCGTCGTTATTCATTTAAAGAATGAGGGATAGAAGCCTAGGAACAACGGCTGGATGAGCACACTCCAAAGCCTATAACCTAAGTTATCTGGGCCCTAAAAAACAAGAGGAGATACAAATGGAAAGAACATCGTTAGAAGCAGTGAAAAGAGAAAAAGGCAAAGGCGGTGCCGCAAGCCTTCGCCGAAAGAGCATGGTGCCGGGAATTTTGTATGGCAAAAAGTTCGAGCCGGTGACATTGGCGGTCGATGAAAAGATGCTTGAAGAGGCGGTAAAAACGACGGCTGGAATGAACGTTCTTTTGGACCTGAAGCTTGAAGGAAAAGATACCGTCGTGCGTATCCGTGATTATCAGGCCGATCCTATCAAGCGTAACTTCACTCATATTGATTTTCAGGCGATCGACCTGACGCAGAAAATGGTCGTCGAAATACCTATTCACATCGATGGAAAGTCGAAAGGTGTTAAAGAAGGCGGCGTGCTTGTTATCGACCGTAGAACTTTACAGGTCAAGTGCTTGCCGAACGCAATTCCGCAGAATATCGTTGTTGATATTACCGAATTAGACGTTGGCGATAATATCCACGTGAACGACCTTAAGTTGCCGGAAGGCGTTGAATGTCATCACGATGTCAACTTCTCGATCGTTTCAGTTGTTGCCCCGATGAAGGAAGAGGTCGTTGTTCCGACAGCCGAAGCAGGTGCTGTGGCTGGTGCGGAAGGTGCCGCTCCTGCGGCCGGTGCTGTGGCTGGTGCAGCCGGTGCTGCCCCTGCAGCTGGTGCTGCTCCTGCAGCTGGTGCTGCTCCTGCAGCTGGTGCTGCAAAGGCGGCCCCTGCGAAGAAGTAATTGCAACAGATGAAATTACTTGTTGGGCTCGGCAATCCGGGCAAAAAATATTTGCAAACCCGGCACAACGTCGGCTTTAACGTGGCCGATTTAGTGGCGGATAGGTCGGGTATTGAGGTTTCTAAGAAGAAATTCTCATCGCTCTTTGGAATTGGAAAAATAAACGGTATCGACGTCTGCATTTTAAAACCGCAGACGTTCATGAACTTGTCAGGCGAGGCGGTACTTCTTTTTGCCAGATATTATAAGGTGGATTCGCAAGATATTCTTGTTGTCCACGACGATATCGATATGCAGTTCGCGCGGCTTAAGTTTACGAACAATTCTGGCGCCGGCGGGCATAATGGCGTTACTTCCATTATAGACATGTTAGGCTCGAAGGAGTTTTACAGGTTGAAGGTTGGAATAGGAAGGCCTCCGGAGAATTTCGATCCTGCGGATTATGTCTTGCATGGATATTCGAAAGAAGAGAAGCCGCTGGCCGAACAGTTAATGAACGTATCGGCCGATGCTGTAGAATGTTTTATAGTGCATGGCGCAACTGAAGCCATGCAAAAGTTTAATAATACCTTGGTCTCCGCATAGGGCGGGGGCCCATTTAGTCCATAAGGAGGATAGAATGAACGAGTATGAGATAGTGTACATACTGGACGGCGCGCTGACGGAAGCGGATGTCCAGCACTCGATCGAAAAGACGAGTGAACTGATTGGCCGCCATAGCGGTTACATCTTCCGTTCCCAGAACATGGGTAAGAAAACGCTCGCTTACCCGATCAACAAAAAGAGCAAGGGATATTACGTTGCCATCGACTACTGTGCGGACAACACCACAGTTTCCGAGATGGAACACGGCTTCAGACTGGACGAACGCATCCTTCGGTACCTGACCGTTAGGCTGAACCAGGATGTGAGCATCGAAGCGCGCAAGCAGCAGCTGATCGATGAAGCGGCGGCGTTAGAAAAAGCGCTGGCCGAACAGGCGGCTAATGCAGCAGCTGCGGCTCAAGGCGTTACACGTGAATATCAAAAGAGCAATTCAGTGATCGAAAAGGAGGTTGACCATGCCTAGGAAATTTGGAAAAGACAAAGACAAAGACAGGGAAAAGGGAAAACGTGGGGCTAATAAATTTGCTCCGCAGCGCAAGCG
>CAIPVD010000303.1 GCA_903868375.1 uncultured delta proteobacterium | reverse complement strand
CTTAACGACAAGTTCGACCATGGCGGTGCATATCGAACGATCGGTAAAATTTACACCGATGTGCCTGAAACGACGCTATCAAAGAACGGCGTAACGCGCGACTTAGAAAAAGCGATCAGTTATCTGCAGAAAGCGGCGCAGATAGATCCAAGTTATCCGGAGAATCAGCTCTACTTGGCAGAGGCGCTATTCAACGCCGGCAACAATGCAGAGGCATCGACACATCTATCCGATGCGCTGCAACTTGTGCCGCAATGGAAGAATCATCGTGATTATTCAATGTGGCAGAAAATGGGAAAAGATCTTTCAAAGAAAATTAAATAAAGGAGCAAATTATGGCAAGTCTAAACAAGGTAATGTTGATCGGTAATTTAGGAGCGGACCCGGAAGTTCGTGCCACAGGCACGGGACAAACGGTCGCAACGCTTCGCATCGCAACGACGGAACGCTGGCTCGATAAGAGTGGCGGCAAACAGGAAAAGACCGAATGGCACAGAATAGTCGTTTGGGGAAAACAGGCGGAACTCTGCAAGGAATATCTCTCCAAGGGCCGTTCTATCTACGTTGAAGGACGCCTTCAGACCCGCGAATGGAACGACAAAGAAGGTAACAAAAAATACACGACCGAAGTCGTTGCACAGCGAATTCAATTCTTAGGTTCGGCACAGGGAGCAGGCAAGCCGAAAACGACAGAAGCTGAATTTGGAGATTCGCCGGCACCATCGGCTTCGTCCTTCGGCGATACTTCAATGCCTGGATTTCCAGTAGACGGCGGCGATAGCGATATACCGTTCTGACGGATGTTCCTGGGCGAAACCATTAAAGGCCAAACTTAAATCCGATACTTCCAAGGATCGAGATATCGACAGATGGCCCATTTGCATTCAGGTCTTCCGCGAATCCAAGTTGCCATGTAATGGAGTTGAATAGTTCCTTGAGTTGATGTTCTCCCTTAACGCCTATCTGCAGGTCCATTGGGTACGAATCCCAAGAGATAAATCCGCCATTTTTAAGTAGCGGCGTGCCGCCATATATCTGCGCAAGAATTGAAACGGGATGCGAAACGGAAAATTCCGCGCCCAAAACATAAGTGAAATAAAAATCGTTCACGTAGTTCTGCAGGAACTTCTGCCCACCATTCACAAAATAGCCCAAGTTCAAATATCCGTGCCAGCGGTTGTAGGATTTCTCCAGCGCAGTTGCAAAACCGAAGTCCGGATTGCCGCTGCCAAGTCCACGATTCACGTTACCGGTCGGGAACTTAAAATAAAAAAGCCACGCGACCGCAGGACAGGCCTCGTCTTCACTTATAAAGTTGTGTTTGAAGTTAAGCGTTACATCGCCCAGGTTAAAGTTCGATTCGGGGACGTCGTAAATAGCCGCGCCGTTCTCAAATACGGTGTAGGTAAAGCTGTTGTTCGGCACCAGCTCTCGCCCTCCGTTTGGGAATCCGAAGAAATTGTGGTATTTTTGGAGGAATGAATCGAGAAATCCGCCGTCGAATCTTAAGAACGGGACTTCGATCCCAACTTCCATGTTGTCGTAAACGCCGTAATTAAAATGAAGCGCGGTGCGAAGAAGTTCCATGTCCAGAAATTCTTCGATCGTTGCGCCATTTCCACGCTCCAGCATATTTGAATAGGCGTTATCTATCCGAAACGCGAATTCGCCCTTGCGCAGCGTGACCGCACGAGTCGGCTCAAGATTTAAGAACTGCAAGTAGATGGCGTTCTGCGTACGAAGGGTAAGAGGTCCTTTCGGTTCAAATTCCGCACCAAACGAATTGAACGAGATAAATACGACAAAAAGAAACGCGGCTATTTGGTAAATTTGCCTTAGCATCTAAGCTGTTCTTCCATCACCTGCCTAACTTCTTCGCGCAGTTCGATCCGGCCGCTTTGGGCAAGTTCTTTTAGGCTCTTCCATGTGCCGACATCGCTCCAGCCGAAGTCGCCCGGCACCACGGCCACGTTAGCCGAGCGCTCCATAACGCCGTAATCTATGGAAATGCTCGGGACGTTCTGGAAAAAATTGATCATCTCCGGCATGCCAACGTTGCGGCCCAGGCGCGATATTTCGTTATAAAGTTCCGGCACATGTTGCGCCATTTCATCCAAAATAGTGCGCGCTTGCCACACGAACATGCCGCTGTTCCAGAAATAATTTCCGCTTGCCGCATATTGTGTCGCACGCGCTTCGTCCGGCTTTTCCACGAACCGCTTCACCGAATATTCTGTCGTACCTTTTTCAATGTATCCGTATTCAGTTGAAGCACTGTTTGGAGTTATTCCCAGCGTTACAAGTTTTTTATCCCTTATCGCAACGTTTATGGCGGTACGAAGCGTTGACAGGAAAAGTTCCTGATTAAATATTACGTGATCGCTTGGCAGGCAGATCATAACGGCATCCGGATCCTTCATCGAGATAAGATGCGCGGCAAAACCAATGCAAGGAGCCGTGTTCTTCTTCGCCGTTTCGCCGATGATATTTTCTAGCGGTATTTCCGGGATCTCTTTTCGAACGAGGTCTATGTAGCGGGCGTTGGTTCCGACAAAGAAGTTATCGAACTTATTGCCTTCGCCAAACGAAGAAACACGTTCGAACGTTTGGCGTATGAGGCTCTTCGCACCAATAATATTTATGAACTGTTTCGGGCGCTGTGGAGTAGAAAGAGGTTTGAACCTTACTCCTTCGCCACCTGCCATTATCAAGATGTGGATCATTTATTTTCCCTGCAGCCATCTATCAACATCGATCGCGGCAATGCAGCCCATGCCAGCGGCGGTTACCGCCTGGCGGTAGTTGGGGTCGCAAACATCGCCGGCGGCAAATACACCGTCGATATTGGTGAACGATGTGCCCGGCTCCGTTATTATATATCCATCTTTATCAAGCTCGAGCTGGCCCGCAAATATAGATGTGTTGGGGCTGTGACCAATAGCGACAAAAACGCCGTCGCAAGCGCGTGTCGATTTGGTGCCATCTTTCACGTTCTTAAGAACGACCGATGTTACTTTACCTTTGGATATATCCTTTATCTCTTCCACAACGGAATTCCACAAAAAGGAAATCTGTGGATGAGCTTTCGCCCTGGCCTGCATAGAAGCGGTCGCGCGAAGTTCGTCGCGCCTATGGACGACCGTTACCGTCTTTGCAAAGTGCGTTAGATAAACTGCCTCTTCAAGCGCGGTATCGCCGCCGCCCACTACTATCACATCCTGATTCTTAAAGAAGAAGCCGTCGCAAGTTGCGCAAGCAGATACGCCCTTGCCGCGAAGCTTCGTCTCCGATTCAAGGCCTAACCACCTTGCCACGGCGCCGGTCGCAACGATGAGCGATTCGCATTCGAGAGTTTTATCTTCAAGGAATATTTTGAAAGGCCGATTTGAAAGATCGACCTTCGTTGCGGAACCTGATTCTATGCGCGCTCCAAAGGCTTCGGTCTGCGCACGCATGGCAAGCATAAGTTCGGTGCCGTCGATACCATTTGGGAAGCCCGGATAATTTTCAACTATGGTCGTGATGGTAAGCTGGCCGCCGGATTGCAGCCCTTCAATTATCAAAGGTTTTAGCTCTGCCCGAGCGCAGTAGATCGCCGCGGTGTAGCCAGCAGGGCCGCTTCCAAGGATGATCACTCTTTCGGTCATTTAGGCCCTTTTGTGGTGGTCTTTTACGCGCTCTTTCTCTTTTTTGAGCTGCGCAGAGATCTTTTCTACCGCGTGGTCGATGGAAAGGTACATGTCGTTCGTCATTTCGATACCTACATATCTAATACCGTTATCGACGATCGTTATCTCTGCCTTATGCTGGGAACCGTCCATGGAAAGTACCGTATGGGCAGATATTGGCTTGATAAGGAATTTGTCCAACTTTGAAAATTTTGACAACGCGTGCTCCTTAAGCCCTTCCGTAGCCTCGATGTCCCTGAATGTAAATGATGTTTCCATATTTAATCCCTCCTGCTGTATTTAATGGGGGGAACGACCGGCTCAACGTCTCGCCGTTTCCCCCCAATCCCCTCGAACTCGCACTGGCAAAGCCAGATGCTCGTTCGCCATTCAATCTCTTCTCCGCCTACGTGATGACGTCGGTATCTTTAACATTTCGCGATATTTTGCAACAGTTCTTCTTGCAGCGTCTATCTTGAACTGGTCTTTAAGAATATTTGCAATGTCCTGGTCGGAAAGCGGGTTCTTAATATCCTCGCTCGATACAAGCTTATGTATCCTGTTCTTCACTGCCTCTGATGCGATGGTATCCTCGCCGCCAACGCTATCGATCTTGGAGTTGAAAAAATATTTCAGCTCGAATATTCCCTTAGGCGTGTGAACGAACTTGTTCGTCGTTACGCGGCTTACCGTAGATTCGTGCATACCGATATCTTCCGCAACGTCTTTTAGCACCATGGGTTTTAGATACGATATTCCCTTCTCTAGAAAATCCTGTTGATGCTTTATAATGCTCTTCGTAACCTTGTAGAGCGTTCGCTGGCGCTGATGAATGCTCTTGATAAGCCACATCGCCGCCTTAAGCTTGTGCTGGATATATTCTTTAGCTTGCGGCGCAACGCTATCTTGCCTTGCAAGCATCCTGCGGTAAAAATTCGATATCTGGAGTTTCGGCAGCCCGTCTTCATTTAATAACACGATATATTCGTCGCCAAGTTTATGGACGTAAACGTCCGGCGTTATGTACTGTGCGCTCTCCATATTATATGAACGCCCGGGCTTCGGCTCCATGTTGGAAATGACGTGGGCGATCTCTTTGACCTTTTCCATCGAAAGTTCCTGCTTCTTTGCGATATTTTGGTAATTGTGACGTTCAAGATCCGCCAAATGTTCATCTATTACCTTTATGATGATAGGCGCCTCGTCGCCCAGGAACCTTGCCTGCGACCTTAAACATTCCTGAATATCGCGCGCGGCAATTCCCGGCGGGTCGAAATGCTGAACTTTTTTAAGGGTTTTTTCCACGACCTCGATCGTTTGGCCGGTGCTTGAAGCGAGTTCTTCTACGGACGATTGCAAATATCCGTCGTCATTAATATTTCCTATGATCTCTTCGCCAACTTCCATCTCGCCGTCGGAAAAATTGGACAAGTGCAGCTGCCAAAGCAGATGCCCCTGCAGCGATTCGGACTTTGTTAATGTATTATCGTATGTTGGAAGGTCTTCGGGCGCCTCTGAAATGCTGGGAGTTGAGCGTTCGTCCGCCGCGTTATACTTCTCGATATAGTTTTCCCAATCGAAGTCGGTCGGTTCTTTTAACTTACCGTCCTT
>CAIPVD010000302.1 GCA_903868375.1 uncultured delta proteobacterium | reverse complement strand
GATGTCGCGGGGCGCAAGCGCCTTGAGCGAATGATATTTCTGCATGAACTCGCGTCCCTGGGAATTGGTGAGGATGGCTCCTTCGCCGCGCACCGCCTCCGAGATGAGGAAAGACCGGGCATCGGGATGAAAAAGGCAAGTCGGATGGAACTGCACGAATTCCAAATTGGCGACCGTGGCTCCAGCACGGTAAGCCATTGCAACTCCGTCGCCGGTTGCGATGTCCGGATTCGAAGTGTAGAGATAAACCTTTCCGGCGCCACCGGTTGCAAGAACGGTTATGTGCGCCGCAAACGTAACGATATCGCCTGTTGCAGCGTTTAGAACGTAAGCGCCGTAGCATTCGTTAGCGCTGGCGCCAGTTTTCAGTTTAAGGCTCGTTATCAGATCGACCGCGATGTGATCTCTGTAGAATTTTATGTTCGGATGTTTTTCAACGGCTGCTAGCAGAGCGCGTTCGATCTCTTGTCCTGTAAAGTCGCCGGCGTGAAAAATGCGCCTATAAGAATGGCCGCCTTCGCGCGTTAAGTCGAACGATTCTTCTTTACCTTTTGTGAAGTTTACGCCCCATTCGATGAGGTTCTTTATCTGCGCCGGCCCTTCGCGAACTACCATCCTAACGATATCGGCGTTGCAAAGGCCGTCGCCGGAAGAAAGTGTGTCTTGAACGTGGCTTTCAAAGGTATCGGCAGGGGATGAAACCGCGGCAACTCCGCCTTGAGCGTAATAAGTTGCCGATTCGTTCTTTGCTTTTTTTGAAACGATGGCGACGGTTCCGTGATCGGCAACCGATAGGGCGTAGGCAAGTCCTGCGCCGCCGCTTCCGATAACCAAAAAGTCGCTCTTAATTTGCATGGTGTGAAGGCATAGATGCCATTGAAACCCAAGTCAAGTGTGAATTTGCCGTATGCCTATCTAGCTGACCAGATTCTTTTAAAAGCAACGGTGGTATGGGTTGTGGGTGAACGTCAGATGCTCGCTTCGCTGATTTTGTATCAGATTGAATTGTGAACCGAGCGCGAGAAGTCTCCCTCGGTTCGGAACTCGCCATTCGCTGCTTGCAGAGTTTTTCTATAAGCAGCGAATAGCTCAAACACCTCGCCGTTGCACCGCTTAGAAGAAACCTTGCGGTGCAACCGGTCGACCGTGAGTCACAAAATCTAGCTCGCTCACAAATGCCGTCCACCCACAACCCATACCACCGTTGTTTTGAAAACGTTTGGTCGCACAATATTTGAGTGAAATTCTTTAATAAATACAATGAAAAAGATTGCTATTATAAATAACATGGTTTAAAATCGGCACCAGTTGGCAGAAAATTCTCGAAGAATTTCATGGAATTATGCTGAAACAATACGGCTGGGTCCTAAACATTGTGTTTATACTGGTGGTGTCGTTCTTTGCCTCCAAGATCGTCAATGTTTACCTTGCTAAGATGCTAGAAGTGAAGCGCTCTATTGGCGTGCTTAAGGGGGCCGAAACCGCGCCGGAACTGAACCCTGTAAAGAACAAAGAAGACTACGCCGTTATTATTTCCAGGAACATTTTTGATTCTTCCGAATCGACGCAAGCGGCAACGGAAGGCGGCGGGACGACAGAAGACAACCAGTTGATGCCGACCGGTGAAGCGGTCAAGACAAGTTTGAACATTAAAGTGCTGGCGGTTCTAGTTATAGGCGAAGGCAAAGATAAAAGGTCATCGACAACTGTCGATGCGGGCGGCAGCGCCGGCGTCGATGTTTATGGAGTGGGCGACGATAGCAAAACTTTCTCGCCGGGAGTTAAGCTCGTTCAGGTAAAACCGAACCGGATCGAGTTCGTAAGGAACGGCCGCCTTGAATATGCGGAACTTCTCGATTCAACCGGCGATTCGATATTCGGGCCGCCAAAGCAAGGCGAAACAAAGGTCGCGGCAAAATCCGCAGAACCTGCAAAGCCTGGCGAAACTATTCAGAAAGTTGCGGAAGGAAAATATACGATCGATTCAAAAGAGATCGATAACGCGATACAGAACATGGACAAGCTCTTTACCGAAATTAGAGCGGTGCCGAACTTTCAAGATGGCAAGGTTTCCGGCATGAAGATATTGTCGGTCAAGCCTGGTTCGGTATTTGCAAAACTTGGACTGCGACGAGGCGATGTATTGAACAGGATAAATGGCCTTGAGGTGGATGTTCGCCGGGGCTTTGAGATATTCAGCCAGCTGAAAGACCAAAAGAGCCTCACCCTCGACGTGAACAGGGGTGGCGCTAACCAAACGGTGGAATATGAGATACGATAACAAACTGAAGTTTATTTTTTTTGCCGCTTCATTATGCTTTATCTTTTCATCTTTGAACGCGGCTCCGCCTATGCCGGTTTCCAAGATGAATCAATTAGCTGGGAAGCTACCACCGGCGAATACGCAATCTACGCCTCCTCCCTCACCACCTGCAGCTCCAGTAGCGCCTACAAAACCAGTTGTGCCGCCACCACCTACACCTACGGTAGCAAAGCCTGCGCCTGCAACTCCCGCCACGCCGCCGCAAGCTGCTGAAACTCCAAAGGCCGCGGAACAAGGTACGGCAGGCGTCGAAGCCGCAAAGCCGGCGGCAGAAGGTGGCGCAGGTACGGAAGAAATGGTCTATCTTAACGTTCAAGACGGCGACATAAAAGACGTCATTAAGCAGATAAGCAAGGCGACCGGAAAGAATTTCATAATAGATGACAAGGTCAAAGGAAAGGTCACGATTATTTCAGAAAGGCCGATGACGAGAGAAGAAGCGTATCAAACTTTCTTGTCCGCGCTCGAAGTCGCGGGTTTCACGATAG
>CAIPVD010000301.1 GCA_903868375.1 uncultured delta proteobacterium | reverse complement strand
TTCCCTTTTTCTTTAGCCCTGCCGTATCTACGAACACATATTTTCGGTCGCCATATGAAATGTGAACGTCGATGCAATCGCGCGTTGTTCCCGCCATTTCGTGAGCTATTACGCGTTCGGTACCGGCGAGACGATTTATAAGCGTTGATTTGCCTGCGTTCGGACGGCCTATCACCGCAATGCGCGTAACCGCCGAAAGGCCGGCATCTTCGGTTATTTTTTCTTCCTTTGGAATGTTGGCGAGAACCGCATCTAAAATATCATCCACACCGCGCCCATGTTCAGAAGAAACGGGGAATATATTCGCCTTTGAAGGAATGCCTAGTTCGTAGAAAGGTGCAAGATATGTATCGGTCGTGCTCTTTTGCATCTGGTCCGATTTGTTGATCGCGTAAATTACCGGCTTGTTCGCCTTTCTCACCAGCTCGATGATATGCTCATCTAACGTGGTTGGGCCTTCTCTTCCGTCGAACACACAGACAATCACATCAGCTTCGGTTATAGCCGCCATCGTCTGCTTCTTTATGAACGACTGAATGCTCTTAACGTCGCCGACCGCAATGCCGCCGGTGTCTATAAGAATAAGCTTCTGCCCGCGCCAATCGGCATTTGCGTAGTGGCGGTCGCGCGTAACGCCTGCCGTGTCGTTAACGATCGCCTGGCGACGGCCGACAATTCGGTTAAAAAGCGTCGATTTGCCTACATTTGGCCTACCGACTATGGCTATTACTGGTTCCATGATTTAGGGGGTCAGAGCTTTATCGTGATGTAAATGAGTAGTAAAGGGGAAAATTTAAGGGCATTCGTATCGGTTCCTGGCACCGAATAGGGATTCCAGGTCCATGCTCATGTTAAAGTTGTAACCATTATGAACGCCAAAATACATTCTGGCAGAAAGGGACAAAGGTTCCCAATCGCCGCTGTCCCTATTAAAAGCCTCTGCCTCATAAGTCACATCGCCACTAAAACTTACATCCCTGATGAACCTATAGGACTCAAAAGCATAACCAGCCCCCAGGTCGCGGCTTACCGTTATCGTTTCCGTTCGCCATAGATAGTCGCTACTTCTCTCAACTATTAGACCGCGATCATTCAGCGTAGTTTTATCCGTTTGTGAAAGCTTACTTTCCAGCTTTACAAAGGCCTCCTCGGCAGAGTCCGGGCACCCTTCTGTATAAGCCGGCACGTTATAACATTTTTGAATACCATCCATTATGAAACACCTCTTTTATCTCCCTATATATCTATTATCGGCAATCTTTTGCAAAAGTTGCTAAAAAAGTTGACAAGACAAGTCCGTTTGGGCAGATTGCACCGGCTAGAGACAAGGCAATTCGCACTGTACAACGACTCTAGCAAAGTAGGCCGATCAGAAAATCCATATGCAAGGCGTCCGACGAGACCCGACTAAAACGTATCTTTAATGATACGTTGCAGGAGCGGTCGAGAAGGACAACGCAGCAGATGGGTTTTCTGGACGGCCGTAGGGCGGGGTAGCTCAGCGGTTAGAGCAGTGGATTCATAACCCACTGGTCGACGGTTCGATTCCGTCCTCCGCCACATTAAAACGGGGGGAACGACTCACAAGGAGACTTGTTCGTTCCCCCCGTGCCCCTTTCGCTCGCACTAGCAAAGCTAGATGCTCGCTCACTGTAACGTTTCGCAATGCCCCCAAACCCCACGGCCTTCACTGGCAAAGCCAGATGAAGTCCTTATTGTTTCCCAAACTGGCTAAGCCAGATTCAACGCTTTTACCAGCATCCGCCCTTACAAATAAACGTTTGCGCAACATCCCGATAAATCTTGATTTTTGTTACATATCTTCATTTTATTTAAAATAAGACGCAACTTTTTGGAAAACCTGCCGATAACTTAATCAGAAGGCACTCGGGGGAGTTGCCGGCTAACAGGGATCAAAAAGCAGTTGATCTCATAATTAGCGGGCTGCTCCCCCGATTTGTTTTTGGTGCCGATCTTTGAAAACAAAACGCCCCGACTTAGCTTTTACGCAAAGACGGGGCATGTAATGTGGGCAGAGGGAGAATTGAACTCTCGACACACGGATTTTCAGTCCGTTGCTCTACCGACTGAG
>CAIPVD010000300.1 GCA_903868375.1 uncultured delta proteobacterium | reverse complement strand
TCCGCTATTTTGGCAACGTGCCGGCAAGGCGCTTTCCGTTCTGGCCGGTATGGGCAACGATAGCGTGTGGCGCCGCATACTTTGCGGAAGTTTACGCGATACACAATGTGTATATGAAGTTTGCAGCTCTGAACGGGTTGCTTTGTTGCGCGGGATTCTTTTTCCTGCAAGGCTGCTTTGTTATATCGTTCTGGATGCAGCGCAAGCGTTCGCCGATCATTAAGCTTTTGGTATATGGCATCATTATATTGTTCTTGCAGGTGGTTGGGTTTGTAATAATAGCTTTGGGCTTCTCTGACCATTGGGTAGATTATCGGAAGAGAGCCTTGAATCATAACGAAACATAAAATTCGCCCGCCGACGCGAGAAGCGCTCTGGCGTGGCAAGGAGGACGTATGGAAGTCATTTTAAGAGAAGAGATCGCAGGGCTTGGTAAGGCCGGCGAACTTGTAAAAGTAAAAGAAGGTTTTGCAAGGAATTTTCTGCTGCCGCAAAAGAAGGCGGTATTTGCAGATCCGACGAACATTCGCCAGCTTGAGCACCAGAAAAAGGTAGCCGAAGCGCGTGCGAAGAAGTCGCGCAAAGGTTCCGAAGAATTGGCGGCAAAATTGTCCGGCCTTTCTATCACGATCGCACGCGAAACCGGCGAAGAAGACAAGCTCTTCGGATCGGTCAATGCGCGTGATATAGCGGAAGCCGTTCTTAAAAGCGGAGTTACTATTGACAAAAGAGCCATTGTGTTGAAAGAACCTTTGAAGCAGATCGGCGTCTATGATGTCGAAGTAAAACTTCATTCCGAAGTTAAAGGGACGGTTAAAGTTTGGGTAGTGAAGAAATAAAACTATGGCCGGAGATATCAACAAACTTCCTCCGCAGAACATCGAAGCCGAATGTTCGGTGCTAGGTGCTATGCTCCTGGACAACGATGCGGTCAACAAGGTGTTAGAGATCTTGAGCGTGAACGATTTCTACCGCGAGGCGCACAAGAAGATATTTCAGGCCGTTATAGACCTTTATCAAAAGAACGAGCCCGCAGATCTTGTCACGGCAACGAACGAGCTGAAAAGCCAGAACGTCCTTGATGAGATCGGCGGGCCCGCTTATCTTGCAAATCTAGTAGAGCGTGTGCCCACCTCTGCAAACGTTACATATTACGCCAAGATAGTTTACGAAAAATCGATACTCCGCCATCTAATATCCGCAGCTACGAACATCGTAGAGCGCGGTTATTCCGATAGCTCCGACGTCGACGGTTTCTTAGACGAAGCGGAGCGTATCATCTTCGACGTGGCGCAAAAAAAGGTGAAGCAGTCCTTCTACGCCTTGAAAGACATCGTTAAGGATAGCTTTAAGACGATAGAGCGGCTCTACGAACGCAAAGAACTCATCACCGGCGTTCCAACCGGTTATCACGAACTCGATAAATTAACCGCCGGGTTGCAACCGTCGGAGCTCGTTATTTTGGCGGGCCGTCCCAGTATGGGAAAAACAGCGCTTGCCCTTAACATGGCGGCGTATGCCGCGATAGAGAAAGGCATTCCATGTGCGGTATTCTCGCTCGAAATGAGC
>CAIPVD010000299.1 GCA_903868375.1 uncultured delta proteobacterium | reverse complement strand
GCGTTGGAAATTCTTTAAGCGCAAGCGCCACGGCACGAATGAAGTAGGTTAGATAGGAGAATTTGCCGCGGATGCCGTCTAGTTCGGTTACGTCGGCCATATCGAAGTGCGTGACCATTGCGACCGACGTTGTCGTGCGAATTAAGCGTTCGGAGATGCTTTTTCTTACTCCCGCAAATGGAACTCTTTCGACCGGGCCGTACTTCTCCGCTCCGTTGACCGACTTTGTTTGCGCTACGCGCCGAACATCTTCTTCCGATATTCTTCCGCCTGGGCCGGTTCCGTGGATATCCGAAAGTTCTACGTGTAGATCTTTTGCGATCTGTCTTACGCGAGGCAGGATTGAAGTTGCGCCAGAAGAAGGTGCGGGCTTTGCAAATTCAAGCTCTTCCGCAATTTCGCCGACGACCGAAGCCTGTTTGGCCGCAGGTTTTTCCGCTGGCGCCTTTGGTGCAGTCGTTTCTGCCTTTTCTCCCGCCTCGCCAATTGTTACAAGCACAGCGCCGACGTTTACGGTGTCGTTCTCTTTAAAGAATCTTTTAAGAATAGTTCCCGCTTTTGGAGCGGGGACCTCGACGACCGCCTTATCGGTTTCGATCTCGGCTATTGGCTGGTCTTCTTTTATCTGATCGCCTTCTGCCACTAGCCATTTCACCAAAAGTCCTTCGGTTATTCCTTCGCCTACGTCGGGAAATTTAAATTCGTATGCCATGTTTTTTCTCCTGATTAAAAATTCATTACACGGTCAACTGCTTCAAGCACTCTCGCTTCGTCCGGAATATTTAGCTTTTCGGACATTCGAAGCGGCATAGTAATATCGTAACCGGTCACGCGTTCCACCGGCGCCTTTAGCGAAAGAAGCCCGCATTCGGAACAGATGGCCGCTATTTCCGCTCCAAGCCCGCACGTGCGCGGGGCCTCGTGAAGGATGATGTCTCGGCCGGTCTTCATAGCGGAAGCGAGTATCGTTTTGGAATCGAGCGGCGCCAGGGTTTTTAGATCAAGCACCTCCGCGTCGATGCCTTTTTCCGCAAGAAGATCTGCAATGTGCATTGCCAGATGCCGCATATATCCCCAGCCGATAAGCGTTATATCTTTTCCTTCTCGCACGACCTCCGATTTTCCGAGCGGCACCGTGTAGTGGCCTTCGGGAACTTCGCCTTTAACCGCGCGATATATTCGCATGTGTTCCAGAAAGATCACGGGGTCCGGATCTTCTATCGCGGCAAGTAACATTCCCTTCATGTCGTAAGGTGTAGATGGCGCGACTACTTTAAGCCCAGGTATCTGCGTAAGAAGCGCCTCGGTGCTTTCCATGTGATGTTCTAACGCACCTGCGCCTGCGCCCCACGGAGTGCGAATAACGAGCGGAACGTTAAATCGGCCGCGCGAACGATTGCGAAGCCGCGCCGCGTGTGCAAAGAGCTGATTAAGAGCCGGAAAGATAAATCCCATGAACTGAATTTCAGCCACCGGTTTCAGGCCGTACATAGCCATGCCGATCGCCGTTCCAACTATGCCTGCTTCTGCGAGTGGCGTATCGAATACGCGCTTCTCTCCGAATTCTTTTTGAAGGCCGGCGGTCGCTCGAAAAACTCCGCCTAAAGCCCCGACGTCTTCGCCCAATACAACGACGCGGTCATCTTTTTTCATCGCGGTGCGAAGTGCATCGTTCACCGCATCTAAATTAGATTTAATTGCCATGGCTCTTCCTCTCGATCACGCCTTTTAGGTCGCGCAGCTGCCAGTCAAGTTGCGGCTGGACTGCATATGTGAATCCAAACAGGTCCTCGGGCGTAGGCTTATTCGCAGAACCTAGCACTGCAACCGCTTCGTCAATTGCTTTCTTTACATCGGTGGTGAGTTTTTCTTCGTCTTCCTGTTTCCATAGATTTGCGGACGTAAGATATTTTTTTAGCCGGACTACCGGGTCGCGCGCCTGCCACATCGCAACCTCTTTCGGGTCCTGATAGATGCTTGCGTCGTCCGAAGTCGTGTGATCGCAGAGCCTGAACGTAACTGCTTCTATAAACGTTGGCCCGCCGCCCATGCGTGCTTTTGCAAGAGCCTCGGAAACCGTTTGATACATTGCAACGGCATCCATTCCATCGACGACGATTCCTTCAAAGCCGTAAGATAGCGCCTTTTGCGCGATGGTCGGCGTCTTCGTCTGCTTTGTGCTCCGAAAAGATATTGCGAATTGGTTATTCGTGCAGAGAAAAACGGTTGGCGAATTGAACACGCCGGCAAAGTTCATCGCTTCGTGAAATTCTCCCTCTGAAGTTGCGCCGTCGCCGAAGCATGTTACAATTGCCGCCTTGTCGCCGCGAATGTTCGCCGCCATTCCAAGGCCTACCGCATGCAGCATCTGCGATCCGACCGGAATAGAAAAGGGGAGTATCTTCGATCCTTCGGGAAATTTTGCGCCCAGTTCGTTGCCCGCCCAGTAAAGATAGATGGAACTTAAGGGCACGCCGCGAAGGTGCATGAGCCCGTTTTCGCGATAAGATGGAACGAGCCAATCGTCTTTTTCCATCGCGTGGGCGGCGCCTACCTGGACTGCTTCGCTCCCTTTAAGCTGGCCGTATGTGCCAAGCCGTCCCTGGCGCTGAAGCGAAAACGCCTTGTCGTCCATGGCGCGGATCTTTACCATATCGCAGTAGAGTGCCTTTAATTTTTCCGCGTCTGGAAGGCTTGCGACTTCCTTTGCAATGCCATTTTCGTCTATCATGCAGAACTTCTCTCCCTTGAGAGGGTCATATTTTCCAAGTATCATAGCTGCCTCCAGCTGCGCACTATATCTGCACGGCCAAAATAATTCAATTTTATTGTGCGGAGATTTATGGTATGATACGGACACACGAAAAAAAAGGAGAAGATCATGAAAAAAGGCATTTACCTTATTTTAACTATTTTTGTAATTGCATGTGCAGGTTACGGGTGCGGCTCTGATTCCGGAGATTCAACTATTCCGACCGTCGCTTCCGTAACGCCTATCAATGCGGCTACCGTAGTTCCGGTGAACACAACGGTTACCGTAACATTCAATAAGGCCATGGACACGGGCACTGTGACTGCTTCATCGTTTACGCTTGCCACGGCCGCTGGCCCTATGGGCGGGACCGTTTCGGCAAGTGCCGACCAGAAGACGTTCACGTTCACTCCTTCGGCGAACCTAACTTCGCTTATGGTTTATACCGCGACAGTTACAACTGCTGTAAAAGATGTGGTTGGGCATGCACTGGCGGCAAATTACACGTGGACATTTACAACGGATATTGCCGGCGTACTTGATACGTCTTTTAACTCAACAGGATATGCATATGGAGCGAATGTTCCCGGCGGTTCCGGAGTGTACTATGGAAAAGTGATAGCTGCTGATCCTTCAGGAAATCCTTATATTCTTGGGGTTGCTCATTTAACTGCTGGTGATCTCGATAACGTTGCTATTTGGAAATTTTTATCTACTGGAGTTCCGGACGCTAATTTTGGGGCTAATGGTGTCTTTACGTCGGTGAATGACCACAATGACGATGCCAACGACCTTCTTATCGATAGCAATGGAAACCTGGATGTCGCCCTTAAAGTTGGAAGCACATCGCCAACAAGATTATTCGAGGCAGTGCGGATCACTTCGGCCGGTGCCCTCGATCCAACATTTGGTAGTGGCGGAGGTTATCAATACGATGCCATAGAGCCAAGCGGTGCCAGCGGAATCGCTCTTGATGCTGCCGGTAATGTATTTGTGACAGGATATACGAATATTTTATCAGAAGGTTATATGTTGCTAGTGAAATTGTCATCGGTTGGCGTGCCGGATCCCGCGTTTACCACATATGTTTCAGACATAGATCAATCCGAAGGAGACAAGGTCGCGATTGATTCAAACGGTAAGATCTATGTGGCAGGCTCGTCTACGGGCGGTGCTGGCTCCTATGTAACTTTGTGGAGATTTAATTCCGATGGTAGCCTTGATGCAACTTTCGGAAGTAGCGGTGTAGCAACATTTATTAGCGCGGGTAATGGCAGTGTTGGCGACATGAAGTTGGACTCGGCGGGAAGGCCGGTAGTTGCGGCGTCTATCGATCTTGGAGCGGGCATGAGCGAGATATCGATCATTCGGTTCGATACAAATGGCGCGCCGGATTCAACGTTCGGCCAAAATGGACTAGCTACAAGAAATAACATAGTCGGCGGAGGTGGAAATGAATACCTATATGGATTGGATATCGATTCGAGCGGCAGGATAATCGTTTCCGGTTATGGCGTGCGTGTTGCTTCGAGTGGCCTCGTAAGTGGTTTTGTCCTTCGTTATAGTTCTGCCGGTGTGGCCGATACAACCTTCGGGACGAACGGCGTTGCAATGATCACAAACATGTGCAATATGCCGGACGCCGCGATGGCAAGCGACGCCGTGTTTGGTTCGACATTAGACCCATCGGATAAGATCCTTATTACCGGAAGCTGTATTGAAGGAACTGCCATGAAGATGTTCGTCGCCCGTTTGAAATAGGTTATATGATCACTTCGCGATCTGGAAATAGCGCCTTCACGAAGAACCGTGCATGGTAGAGGCCGGTTATAGGCATTGGCGTTAGGAATACCTCGTGGTCGCCGTTCAACCATGATGGGTCGTATTGATAACTTAATCTTACATTAACTACGGAACTTTCAAATATGGGGTCTGTATTCATATGTAGTAACGTGATAGCTCCATCTTTGGAAACATCTATAGCCCCACCCGAGACAAAGCGTTCATCTCTTCTAAATAGCTCATGTACATATGTTATATCAGGATCGGATGTGCGAAGTTGCCACGATCCATCCGGCCGCTCGGCAATTCCAAAGTACATCATCTTACTGCCCGCCTCCGGTAACTGGTTCACGTTAGTGGCCTGTGTGATCCTATTAGACATGTCAAATGTGGTATCGGTGTCCGTCGGTTTTTTATAGTCTCTGCCTGCTTCTTCCAGCGTGATCAAGTCCGGCCTGTGCGCCCTTAATTGTTGTTTCAGTCCCCAATTGTATTCATCATCTTGCACAACGCCTAACAGCGCAGGGCGATCTTCGGCTGCAAATAGATCGGGCCTTACAATGAAAGTATCTCTTATCAGCCTCTTGCCATTTTGGCCCTTTGCAAACTCAAGTATTTGCGGGACATGTTCTCTTGCAAAGAGTTCCGGCTTTAGAAAAAGCAGCGCCCGGAGCCCAAACGAAATAACGCCTCTTGGAGATTCGATCCCTAATTGCAGCATTGCCGAGATCATTTGCGGATTAGAAAACTTTGAACTATTTTGTTCGACGAACAATGCCATGGCATTGCCGTCTCCTCCTTTAGTAAGTGTAGCGTTTAAGATCGCTGTCTCATCGGCTGTTAATTCATGTTTCTCCGCAATTCTTACAACGAGATCGTCTCTTTGGTTCACAGGACTTGCGCTCGCCATAAAAAATGGTCCTTGTACAAACGCCATTCTTGTCATTCTTGTAACTTCGGCAGCATCTATCGCCTCACTATAAGAGTCAAATTCATGTAGTGACGCCGGTACGCCTTTGATGGTGCCTAGGGCGCTGAATAGATGCTGTTCGAAGATGTTTGGCGCTGAGGTCAGCGTTCCTGTACACGCAGAGGCACCTGCAAAAACTTGTGTTGGATAAAAATTGATCGTTGTCATAATCCCTCCATTGCACTTTATAGGACGAAGCTGCCCCAAAATTATTTATATTTCAAGTACTTTTTGAATTGACATTATAAAACATTTTATATATCAGCCCTTTAACCGTGCTTGTTGTACTTAGAGCGCGATAAAACAAATTCTTTTGAAAGGAGAATTAATTAATATGGAAGGTTTTGCACAGTTGTTCGAGGAGAGCCTCAAGAAAAGCCCCATCCGCGAGGGCGAGATCATTAGCGGAAAAGTTATCAGGGTGCTTAAGGACTATGTCATGGTTGACATCGGATTTAAGTCCGAGGGAAAGGTCCCGATCCAGGAATTCTTGGATTTCGAAGGAAAGGTCGCCGCGAATATCGGTGACAGCGTAGATGTTTTTCTCGAGAACTTCGAGAACGAACACGGCGAGATAGTTCTTTCCAAAGAACACGCCGACGTTATGAAGACGTGGGATAAGCTTGTCGAAGCGGCAGAAAAAGATTCGCCGATCGATGGCAAGGTCATCTGCAAGGTAAAGGGCGGATTTTCAGTTGATATCGGTGTTAAGGCGTTCTTGCCGGCATCGCAGGTCGATATCAAGCCACCGAAGAATTTAGATAAATACGTTGGAAAGGTTTACACGTTCAAGATCGTAAAGCTCAACAAAGCTCGCGGCAACGTGGTACTTTCCAGGAAGATGCTGCTTGAAAAAGAGCGCGAGTCACTTAAGGCCGAAACGCTGGCTAATTTGCAAGAAGGCCAGATCGTTATGGGCGTTATTAAAGGCATCACAGATTACGGCGCGTTCGTAGACGTTGGCGGAATAGACGGGCTCCTGCACGTTGCAGACATGAGCTGGGGCCACATTACGCATCCATCGGAAATAATGGCGGTGGGTGACGAGATCCGCGTTAAAGTGTTAAAGTTCGACAAGGAAGCGCAGCGCATATCGCTTGGCATGAAGCAGCTTGCCGATGATCCTTGGAACCAGGTTGAAAGCAAGTTCGCGGTCGGTTCGCGAATTCGTGGAAAAGTTACGACGCTAACAGATTACGGTGCATTCGTTGAAATCGAAGAAGGCGTTGAAGGCCTGGTCCACGTTTCTGAAATGAGCTGGACGAAGAAGATCAAGCATCCTTCAAAGATCATGACGGTCGGCGATGTGATCGATTCCGTTATTTTAGACATCGATGCACAGAACAGGCGCATATCTTTGGGCCTTAAGCAGATCGAAGCGAATCCTTGGGAAACAATGTCCGACCGCTATCCGATCGGCACCAAGATCAAAGGAATAATCCGCAACATAGCCGATTTCGGCATTTTCGTAGATGTGAACGGCGAAGTCGATGGCCTAGTACATATCGGCGACCTTGCCTGGGTTCAGAACTATGCCCATCCATCCGAAGCCTTTACAAAGGGCCAGGAAGTCGAAGCGATGGTATTGCATATCGATCCGGAGAACGAAAAATTCTCGCTCGGCGTTAAGCAGCTGCTTGACGATCCGTGGGACGTCATAAATGAAAAATACGCAGTCGGCACAAAGGCAGAAGGAACGGTCGCAAAGAAGATAGCTGGCGGAGTTATCGTGCAGCTTGAACCTGGCGTCGAAGGGCTTGTGCCTTCTGCCGATGCGAAAGAGCTGGAAGCCGGCGCAAAGGTAAATGTCGTGGTGAAGCAGGCTGAACAAAAGGAAAGAAAATTTATCTTGTCATGCGAAAAGTCATCATTGGAATAATAATAGCTGTGGCGCTCATCCTCATGGTGTTTGCCATGGGGATGTGCTCCTCGCTTTTTGGCAGCAGAAGGCCGTTCTCTGGCGGCGGCGAGATCGGGCTCATTAAGCTCGAAGATATGATCGTGACAGCCGACGATTTCATCGAACGAATGGAAGAGGCCAGGAAAGACGACGGCATTAAAGCTATTCTTTTAAGGATCGATTCGCCCGGTGGATCGGTTGCGGCTTCGCAAGAGATCTTTGAAGAAGTTAAGAAGGTCAACGCGGTTAAACCTGTCATCGCCTCTATGGGCGACGTGGCGGCATCCGGCGGCTACTATGCTGCGTGCGGTGCGCGTCGGATATTTGCTAATGCCGGTACGATAACCGGTTCCATCGGCGTTCGTATGGAACATATGAACATCGAAGAGCTGCTTAAGTGGGCGAAGGTAAGCCACGAAACTTTCAAGAGCGGCAAGTTCAAGGACATCGGCGCATTCGATAGACAGATGACGCCGGAAGAACGCGAGATAGTGCAGGGCGTGCTGTCGAACCTGCACGAACAGTTCAAGAAGGCGGTTGCCGAATCGAGACATCTTACGAAGGAACAGATAGACGAAATAGCCGATGGACGCGTTTACTCTGGCGAACAGGCGCTAAAGTTAGGGCTTGTCGATGAACTTGGCGGCTTGGCGGTGGCAACGGCTGCCGCAGCGAACGCCGCTGGTGTAAAAGGCGAGCCGAGCATCAGAAAGATCGAACATGAAAAGGGTTTGTTTTACAGGCTCTTTTCCGAAAATGCAGATCTTCTCATGGAGAAGATAATAGGTAGAACCAACACAGATTCATATAAATTTTAGGAGGGGATGATGAACAAAAGTGATCTGGTCGAGGCAGTGGCAGCGAAGTTGACGAACCTGACGGCGAAGGATGTCGAAGCGATAGTGGGCATCATATTCGACAGCATGACAGATGCCTTGGCAAAAGCCGATCGCATCGAGATCAGAGGTTTCGGTTCGTTCGAGGTTCGCGTGCGCAAGGCGCGCAAGGGCAGAAACCCAAAGACAGGCGAATCGGTCGAGCTGGATATTAGGAAGGTTCCGTTCTTTAAGGTAGGCAAGGAACTCAAAGAGCTGGTCAACAAATAAGAAATGAAGCATATCTGGTCACCATGGCGGATGAAGTTTATCGAACGGCCGAAAAAGTCCAAAGGGTGTATCTTTTGTAAGGTCAGAACAAAGAAGGACATTCTATATTTCGGCGAGAACTGCTTCATTATGATGAACCGTTATCCTTACAACAACGGTCATCTGATGATAATACCTTACGCGCACGAGAGCGAAATCACCGATCTAACGCCAGCGGCTCAATTCGAGATGATGTGGCTAACGGGCGAATCGGTAAAGATACTGAAAAAAGTTTTAAAGTGTCAGGGCGCGAATTGCGGCATGAACTTAGGTAGCGTTGCCGGCGCCGGTATAGTAGGGCATGTACATATGCACGTTGTTCCGCGTTGGCTCGGCGATTCCAATTTTATGCCGATCATCGCCGGAACTAAATCGATGCCGGAATATTTAGAAGCAACTTACAAAAAGTTAAAGCCGGCGTTTGTTAAGCTGGCAAAATAGTCAAAAGGGGGGATCATGAAACGCATCACATTCGCCATTATCATGGCTGTTCTATTCTTTGTGGTCTTAAATTTCGTATATTGCAATTTGGACGATGCAACGTTTGGCTATAACGTTATGTTCAAGTTCCGCGTCTTGGGCCTCTTGAACATCCAGTCGGTGCCGATCCCTCTAGGTTTCGCGCTACTTGCCTCTTTTTCTATAGGTATGGTAGCGATCGCGCTGTTAGAGGCGCTGCCAAGCTTCTTTAAAACGCTCGAGATCCGCGCAAAGAACAAACGTATCCGCCAGCTCGAAAAAGAACTAACGCTAGTTAGAAGCATGGTCGATTCAAAGCAGGAAGTGCAGATGGTAAGAACGATCGATGCGGAAGAAAAAGAATCAGATTAGTCCAATAAGTTCAAATCAACGTAATAGAAACATCGATAAATTCGATTAGGATATGAGGATCTAAGATAACTTCGATAACATTTTCACAACCTGAAGAAGGTCATCTTGCATGTGCTGGTAGTCGATTTGAGATGTAAGACCATATGCGTAAGCAATATCAAAAGCAGATGCCGATTCTTTTGCAGATGCAGAAGCAATGTTGAAGAACTTTTTTCTATCCTTTAAACCATATCTTCCGTTACCTTCTGCTATATTAAGAATGATACTTGATATAGCTCTCTTCACTTGATCCGATAGATAATAGGGCCAGCTACGTGTCAGGGACGGCACCCTTTTTGCTATTGATAAAGCCAGTTCATATACTTTCAGTCTGTGATGATAAAACATTTTACCTCCAATTGGTTGTGTGGAGACCCCATGTCTCTCACTTGCGGGAGACGTGGGGTTTCCACACAACAAAAGGAGAAACTCG
>CAIPVD010000298.1 GCA_903868375.1 uncultured delta proteobacterium | reverse complement strand
TGCCGACATCATTGCCCAGCGACTGGAACGCCTAAAAAAATACGTGAAAAATTTGCGCCTCATTCAAAAAATGGGGAAAAAGAAGGTCTGCAAGAATCCAATTACCTTCGCCGCGATGGAACGATTCCTACAACTTTCGGTTGAATGCGTGCTAGACGTTGGCAATCATATCATTGCGGGCTTAAACTTAAGAAAACCATCCACCTACGACCAGATCATGCAGATACTTACAGATGAAAAGATCATAACTAAAAAGGTTTTGAACGGGGCAAAACCCCTTCCTTCGGTAAGGAACCTGCTTGTACATGATTACAGCGAGATAAATTGCGAAAAACTTTTCGATATCTGCAAAGACACCTTGCGCACCTTCGAAGACCTAGCAAACAGCTACAAAAAATTCCTTTAGGATATTTTCAGCGTCTTTAAGAACTGCTGGAACGGGCGATAGTAGATGTCGAACTTGTCGGCCGGGAAGCTGGCCGTCATGTTGATCGCCATCTGATCCTTAAGTAGCGTTACCTGAACCTGTTTTACCTGCTGTCCTGGTTTAATGTTTTCAAGTGCGCTCGATTTTTCTTTGCCGAGCATTGCTGCCATGGCCGATACGTCCCAAGAGCAGACCATGATCTTTCCTCGCACGCCGGAGATCACCAGGTCCTTTTCGTCCGATATCTTCAGGTCTTTAATTCCGCGTTTTTCGATCGATTCTTTGATGCGCCCGAAATATTCTGCCAATTCCATGGGGCGCGGCAGGAATTCCTTGGTTAAAATGACGTTTGGGCGGACATTTTTGTCTGGACTTGGCAAAGTTAAGGTCAACATCCCCTGAACTTGCCAGTTTTCGGGTATTTCGGCTTCAAGTCCTGCTATATTTATGTTTGGCATAGTGAGATTTACCTAGCATAACGGCGCAAAAAGTGAAATACAAAAAATCATGAGCCGAAGATACATCGATGTCATATACGAAGATCACGACCTTTTGGTTGTGAATAAGCCACGGGGCATAATTGTAGCTCGCGATAAGGACGAAAAACACGACGCCAAGCCGAAGCCGGCGCTGGTTGATGACGTTCAAGCATATATCGTTCGCAAATTTTCCGGTGCGAAGGCGTCGTTTGCAAGGCCCATGCACCGCCTAGACAAGGAAACAACGGGCGTTGTCCTCTTCGCCAAGTCGAACGCCGCGCTCCCTCTTGTCGATGCAATTAAGCGCCATTTAGTCAAACGTAAATATATAGCGATAGTCGAGGGGCAAGTGCCGGATTCCGACGGAACTATAAAGCTAGCCCTTGAAAAAGGAGATTTCGGCCACGGCAAAAAGGTGGCGCTTGCAACGAAAGAAGGGTCAAAGCCCGCGATCACCCATTATCACGTTATAGAACGGTATGAGAACGCAACAATGGTTGAGGCGCGCCTTGAGACCGGGTTCACGCATCAGATCCGCGTTCATTTTGCGGCGATAGGTTTTCCACTAGTCGGAGACAAGATCTACAATCCGCACGGCAAGATAAGATTTCATCGTCAGGCGCTACACGCGCGTGAGGTGGAGTTTAAGCATCCGGTCACGGGGAAAAAGACCGTTCTGAACGCCGCACTTCCAAAAGACATGGAAGGCTTGATAGATACGCTGCGGGGTTGTTAGTTATTTTAATAGACTATTCTGAATTCGGAATCTTTGCCTATCAGTCGAAGCCCGTTGTAATGGACCAATTGTCCACGTTTTACGTGATCGAAATCGGAATTCTGCGCCGACGCATCTTTATCTAATCGCGTGGCGCGAAGCAGCCCGCCATGACGACAAGTTTCATTGCAAAGAAGTATCTCGGCCTTTCCCTTCGAGTTCATGGGAGAAGATACCACGCGCCAAACATTGCACACCTCTGCGTTCGTGCGCACCGCCGGTTGATTTGAAAATATAAGATACGAGAACTTTAAATAATCTTTTCTGTTCCCTATCATCATGTCGATCTTTTGTATCAATTCAGGCCGCTCCCATTCGAGATACATATGGCACCAATCGCGGTGGCTCGCAGATAGCATTGGGCACGGATTTACGTGAAGGCACGGGGCCAGGACAAAAGGCCCGCTCCCGGGTTCGTTCGATTCAAGGGTGCGGTCGCGCAGCTTCATTAGATCGCGCGATGTATGACGCAGCGCCGGCTCCACTACGATGAGTACGCCGTTTTCTTCCAGGTGACGTTCGAGTATTACACGAAGCGCCTCTTCCTGCCTTCCAACATCTTTAAATTCGCTCAAAAAGTTCGCCGCAATGATGACGTTATATTTCCCGCGCAGCGCGGACGACATGTTCTTTGAATGAAGATTTGAGAATACTGTATGAAGCGAAGCGTTTGCACCTGCGAAATCGGGGAAGATGTGTTTGGCGTCGTGCAGCGCGTGGGTGTTCTGGTCGATCGCGGTTATCTCAAGTTTTTGATCTGCAGACGATCGCCAATAATCTGCGCACGCAAGAGATGCAGTTCCTGGCCCGCTTCCCACATCGGCTATCTTAATGGTGGAAAGACCCTTAAACATTTCTTTGGCGTTTATCTCGTCGAGACAGAATTGAACCTTTAAAAAGTTCGTTGGGACGAAGTATAATAGATAACCTGCGAGCAACTCCTTCTTGTTTAGATAGTTCTTCGGGAGCTTGTTTCTGTCGGAGGTAAAATAATTGGACATCTCCGAAACTCCGCGCGCAAAGAAACGAACATCCATTGCGTTGAATTCGGCCGCGTGCTTTGGATTGGCAAAGCGCTTCGGTAAGTAGGTCTGCTTGATGTACTTAAGCAGAACGGTTTCTAGTTTTTTCGGTACGAGGTATCTCATTTATGTAATAAAGGGGACGTATCAGCTTCGATCCGTCCCCTTTTATGGTTGGTGCTGGGGGCGGGACTTGAACCCGCACAGCTTGCGCCACGTGCCCCTCAAACACGCGTGTCTGCCGATTCCACCACCCCAGCGTATTAAATTTTCAAGTTAAACTACTTCGTTTCCGGCGCCTTTGCCGGCGCTTCTATCGGAGCTGGTGCTGTTGTTTCGGCTGCCGGCGCTGAGTCGAAGACCGACTTTATAGATATCTTCTTCGATAGATGCGCAAGTGTTATCGACGTCACAAGAAAAAGTACGGCAAATATCGTAGTTAGCTTGCTTAAGAACGTTGCGGGGCCTCTGCCTCCGAAAACGGTCTGCGATGCGCCGCCGAACGTTGCTCCTATATCGGCGCCCTTTCCCGCTTGCAGCAGGATGAACGTTATCAAGAAGAAGCAGATCGTAAAATGCAATACTATCAAAGCAGTGTTCATATATTATACCTTTTACCTTTGCCCTGGCGATTGGGCGATTATATCGCAGAAACCCTTTGCGTCTAAGCTTGCGCCTCCGACCAAAAGACCGTTCACATTGGGTTGAGCAAATATTTCTTTCGCGTTGGACGGCTTCACGCTTCCGCCGTAAAGAATGCTTATGCCGTTGGCGGTAGGGGCGTCATAGAGCTTTGCGATCAGATTCCTTATGAAGTGATGAGCCTCTGCTATCTGTTCGCTGGTCGCGTTTCTGCCGGTTCCTATAGCCCAAACTGGTTCATATGCAATAGCAAAATGTTCCAGGTCCTTTATTTGTAGCGTTGCAAGCCCGTTCTTCAGCTGTTTTTCAAGCACGTCGAATGTGTGTCCGCCTTCACGCTCTTCAAGCGTTTCCCCTATGCACATGATGGGGACAAGGCCGTTGCGAAGTGCCGCAAAGATCCGCTTATTGACCGTTTCGTTCGTTTCCCCAAAATATTTCCTGCGTTCGGAGTGGCCGATGATAACGTACGAGCACCCGACATCTTTAAGTAGCGTTCCGGATACTTCACCGGTGAACGCGCCCTTTTCTTCCCAGAAAATGTTCTGCGCAGCAAGTTTTATGGTGCCGTCGGAAAGCGCAACCCCAACGGAATAAAGCGCGGTAAAAGGAGGTGCAACTACAACTTCAACGTTGGGGCTCTCCTTCATGTGGGCTTCGATGCCGGCCACAAGCATGAGAGCCTCTGGTACCGCGTTGTTCAATTTCCAATTTGCGACAATAAGTGATGTTGTCATAAAATTATTGCTCTAAGGCGATAAGCCCCGGCAGTTTAGTTCCTTCTACGAACTCGAGGCTTGCGCCGCCGCCCGTAGATATATGTGTGATCTTGTCGGCAACGCCAGCCTTATTCACAGCCGTAACTGAATCGCCGCCGCCTATCACACTCTGTGCGTTCGTATTGGCAGCGACCGCATTTGCTATCGCCATTGTGCCTTTTGCGAACTGTTCCGTTTCAAATACGCCTAGCGGCCCGTTCCAAAAAATCGTCTTGGCCGATGCTATCGCCTCTTTGAAGGCTATAACAGTTTTTGGGCCGATATCAAGCCCCATTAAACCTTCTGGGACGTTGGCGTCTGTCGTTGTTTTGGAAGCGGCGGTATCGGATATCTCGGAAGCAACTATGTGATCTTCCGGGAGCAGAACGTTTATGCCCTTAGATGAAGCGCGCTCGAGAATCTTGCTTGCAACGAGCAGGTTTTCTCCGTCGAACAGAGATTTGCCGATCGTAAACCCGCGCGCTTTCAGGAACGTAAACGCCATTCCGCCGCCGATTATGATCGTGTTCACGAGGTTCAATAGATTTTCGATGACGGCTATCTTATCAGAAACCTTCGCGCCGCCGAGTATCGCTACAAATGGGCGTTCTGGCGAGGTTAAAAGTTTGCCTAGGTTCTCCACCTCTTTCTTCATGAGAAATCCAGCACCCTTTACCGCCACGAACTTTGCCATTCCAGCAGTCGATGCATGCGCGCGATGTGCGGTTCCGAATGCGTCGTTTATATAAACTTCGGCAAGCGAAGCTAGTTGTTTGCTGAAGTTTTCGTCGTTCTTTTCTTCCTCTGCGTGAAAGCGAAGATTTTCGAGAAGCATCACGTGGCCCGGTTCCAAATCCTTGGCAAGTTTTTTCACCGCATCACCAATACAATCTTCCGGGATGATGACCTTCTTATCGCCCAAAAGTTCGGAAAGTCTTTCTGCCACGGGTTTTAGAGAATACTTTTCTTCAAAACCCGTTCCCTTTGGACGGCCCAAGTGAGAACCAAGTATTACCTTTGCGCCTTTTGAAAGCGCGTATTCGATAGTTGGCAGCGCCGCGCGGATGCGCGTATCGTCCTTGATCTTACCGTCCTTCATTGAAACGTTGAAATCGACGCGGATGAAAACGCGCTTACCTTCTATCGGAAGTTCATCGATATATTTTATTGCCATATTGATTACAGTCTTTCCCCAATATATTTAGTAAGGTCCATCATGCGAGCGGTGAAGCCCCATTCGTTATCGTACCAGGCAAGGACCTTAACGAGATTCTCGTTCACCTTTGTAAATTCTGAATCGATCGTAGATGAAACCGATGTGCCGATGAAATCGCAGGAAACGAGCGGTTCTTCGGTATAAGCAAGCACGCCCTTTAGTGCGCCTTCTGCCGCCTTTTTAAGCGCCGCGTTCACATCTTCTTTTTTTGCCGGCTTCTTTACGATGCAGACCAGGTCAACACACGAAACGTTCGGTGTTGGAACTCGCATCGAAAATCCATCTAACTTCCCTTTAAGTTCCGGCAGCACAAGGCCGATCGCCTTTGCGGCGCCCGTCGTCGTTGGGATCTGGGAAATTGCGGCAGCGCGTGCGCGGCGCAGGTCTTTGTGCGGGCCATCTAAAACTCTCTGGTCGTTCGTGTATGAATGGATCGTTGTCATGAAACCGCGTTCGATCCCAAAGTTTTCGTGCAGTACCTTAGCTACCGGCGCCAGGCAGTTCGTTGTGCAGCTTGCGTTAGAAATAATGTGATCGGTTGCTGCGTTATAGGTTGTGTGATTCACGCCAACAACAAAGGTCTTGCATTCGCCCTTTGCCGGTGCGGAAATAATTACCTTCTTGGCGCCTGCGGTCAAATGTGCCGATGCCTTTGCGGGATCGACGAACTTGCCGGTGCATTCAAGGACTACGTGGACGTTCAACGCCTTCCACGGAAGTTTTGTCGGGTCCGTTTCGCTTGTGACTGGGATCACCTTGCCGTTAACGACAAGTGCGTTATCTCTTGCTTCGACCGATACGTCGGCCCTGCCAAATATCGAATCGTATTTGAGCAGATGCGCCATTGTCTTAACGTCGAAGAGATCGTTGATCGCAACAAATTCGACCTGTGGATCGTTTATCGACATGCGAAGTGCTGCGCGGCCGATGCGGCCAAAGCCGTTTATGGCTATTCTTGTGGGTGACATAATATTTTCTCCTTGGTTAGCGTTCACCTTGTTTTTGCGTGCGCGAATATACATGTTTATGTAAGCTAGTCAAGGGTTTGAGAGTGTTTTGGGAATTTTAGGACCGCGCGGCCAATATTTTCTCTAACCGCTCGTTTTTAAAGCGTAAATTAAATGCTATTGGGGCTTTGAAAGCGCTTTATCTCTTGTTCGAGGCTCCCTTTGCATTCGCCAAGCTGACATCGTATTTTTTCGTCCAGACCTTGATCTATGCCGGATTCCGGCGTGAGCGACGTCATTAAAGCAACGCCGGCAGTCATAACGAGCGCGCCAGCGGCCTTCCATCCGCCGGGTAGAGTTTCAACCCCTTCTTCTCCCGCAACCGTCAATACCGCTGCAAGTCCAGTTGTAAGCCCGCGAATGAATCGCAGGCCCAAGTTTCGTGGAGGTGTATCTAATGATGGGAATTTCAACCGATCGATCGCAATGTTTGGATCGAGCATGACCATTTTTGGGGCTGTATCTTCAGGGCCTGTTTTCGTTGTCTTATCAACGCCGTCTTCTGGCCCATTACCCTTACCCTTACTGTTGTGCCGAAATCCGGTTTTCAATTGGTCGATCACCCATCCTGGACCTCGCGATAAACCATCGACAAATTCTAAACCTAATAAGTACGCAACAGCCCTACCAATAAGAGATGGAAGTATTCTTAATA